>JAFVQV010000011.1 GCA_017504645.1 Clostridia bacterium
AGGATATGAAACATGGCTCGTGTTAAAGGCGCAATGATGACGCGCAAAAGAAGAAAGAAGACATTAAAGCTGGCAAAGGGCTACTTCGGTGCCAAGTCCCGCTTGTTCCGTACCGCGAAGGAAGCGGTCATGAAATCCCAGCAGTATGCTTACATCGGCCGTAAGCAGCGCAAGAGAGATTTCCGCCGTCTGTGGATCACCCGTATCTCCGCCGCTGCGAAGATCAACGGTATGAACTATTCCACCTTCATGAACGGTCTGAAGAAGGCGAATATCACCCTGAACCGCAAAATGCTGGCTGAACTCGCTGTCTCGGATGCCGCCGCGTTTGCGGGTCTGGTCGAGAAAGCAAAAGCTGCTTTAAATTAAGCTGTACTTGCGCCCGCCGGCATTGCCTGCGGGCGTTTGTTCGTAGAAGGAGGGCGCCGTTTTGGACATTACCAGCCGTGATAATCGGTTCATACGGGAGTACCGTCATCTGATTGCTGACGGGAAATATCGCCGCCGTACAGGCTGCTTTGCGCTGGAAGGCGCTCGCCTGTGCAGTGATGCTGTGCTGTCCTGTGTGACGGTAGAAACGGTGCTGTTTACGGCTCGCGCGAAGCAGCAATATCCGACCCATACAGAGATGGTGCGTGCCGCTGCGCCCGCTTATGAGATCAGCGATGCGTTGGCGGATTTTATCAGCGATACCACGGCTCCCCAGGGGTTGTTCTGCATTTGCCGGATGCCCGCTGAGGCGCCGTCGTGGGACACCTTGTCCACTGATCGGTGCTATGCGGCGCTGGAATCGGTACAGGACCCGGGTAATCTGGGTACCATGATCCGTACTGCCGAGGCTTTTGGCCTGGGCGGTTTGCTGTTGTCTGACGGCTGCTGTGATCCCTATAATCCGAAAGTGCTGCGTAGCAGCATGGGCGGCGTGTTCCGCCTGCCGCTGTTTGACGCGGGACAGTTGTCTCATCGGCTGCTTACTCTTTCCAAAGCGGGTTTTCGCACGGTTGCCTGTGTGGTGGATGCGGAAGCATCGCCCATACAGACGCTGACGCTGGGCGGCGGTACCATTGCGGTGATCGGCAACGAGGGCAATGGCCTTACGCCCGAAACCGTGGCAGCCTGCTCTCATTGCGCCACCATTCCCATGGCGGGTCGCGCCGAATCGCTGAATGCGTCTATGGCGGCAGGCATCGTGTTTTGGGAAATGATGCGAAAGGACAGATAAGCGATGAACCAAAACGAGTTGTATTGGATCTGGCTGCAAGCTGCCGTGGGACAGGGAACAGCCATTGTGTCGCGTCTGTTCAATGCCTTTTCCTCGGCCGAGGAGAGATACGGCGCCACCGATGAGGATTACGCATACATCGGGTTGCCAAAGCGGATACGGGATGCCTTATGCGATAAATCGTTGAAGAGGGCACAAAAGCATGCTGAGCGCGCTTTGCGCGGCGGTGGTTGGTTGCTGACGCCCGATTCTCCTGACTATCCCGAACCTTTTCGCCATCTGTACTCACCGCCGCTCGTACTGTACGGCAAAGGAAAACTTCCGTCCTTTGAACGCCTGCCGGTTATTGGCATCGTGGGTACGCGAGAGTGCTCTGACTATGGTAAAAAGGCCGCCGGCAGCATCGCCGCTGGATTAGCCGCTGTGGGTTGTCCCATTATCAGCGGCGGCGCCAGAGGCGTTGACCGCGCGGCACACGAGGGCACCTTGTATGCGGGCGGTATTACCGTGGCTGTTCAGTCCTGCGGCTTGGATGTGGAATATCCTGCGCCCAACCGCCGCTTGCGCCGTGATATTTTAGAGGCGGGCGGTGCGCTTATCAGCGAATACCCACCCGGTACGCTGACTACGCCTGCTACCTTTCAGGTGCGCAACCGTTTGATCAGTGGTTTGTCGTGGGGTGTTTGCGTGGTGGAAGCGCCGCAACCCAGCGGTTCTTTGATCACCGCGAGGCTTGCTCGCGATCAGGGTAAGGATGTGTTCGCCGTACCCGGCGAGATCACCTCGCCCCTCAGCCGTGGCTCTAACGCGTTGCTGCGGGACGGCGCCATCATGGTGTTATCGCCTGCAGATATTTTGTGCGAATATCAGACGCGCTGTGGCAACATCCTGAACGAGGAAGAAGCCATAAAGGCTCAGCAGGCGTATTATGATTACTTTGACAAGGTTGTCGTCCCTGTCAAAGCTACATCGAGTAAGAAAGAAAAAGCGGTTAAGAAGGAGCCTGCATTGACTACAGATGTCGTAGTGACCGATCAGCCTCTGGCGGCCTTGCCTGTCGGCGTATCGGAAGCGTGTCAGCGGATATATGCGGCATTGAGTGAAACGCCGGTGTCTGCCGAATGGCTGTTTGAAGCTACCGGTGCTTCGCTGGGCGAGATCTTTTCCGTCTTGACCGAATTGGAGATATATGGGTGCATCCGGAGTCATCCGGGTCAACACTATTCGCGATAAATATGAGGTGAAACGAATGTCAAAGCTGGTTATTGTGGAGTCTCCCGCAAAAGCCAAAACCATTCAGAAATATTTGGGCGCCGGCTATGAAGTCATGGCGTCTATGGGTCACATTCGCGATCTGCCCAAAAGCATGCTGGCGGTAGATGTGGAGCACGATTTTAAGCCCCGCTATGTGGACATTGCGGGCAAATCGGCTCTGATCCGTCAACTGAAAGAGCGGGCAGCGCAAAGCGATGGCGTCATTCTTGCCACTGACCCGGACCGCGAAGGAGAAGCTATCTCGTGGCACCTGGCACAGCTGTTGGGCACCGATCTGACAGAGAAAAATCGCGTCACCTTTAACGAGATCACCAAAACCGGTGTAACGCAAGGTATGGCGGCTCCCCGTTGCGTGGATATGGATCTGGTAAACGCCCAGCAAGCGCGCCGTATTTTGGATCGCATTGTGGGTTACCGTATCAGTCCCTTTTTGTGGAAGAAGATCCGCAAGGGCCTGTCCGCGGGGCGGGTCCAGTCTGCGGCGGTCAGCATCGTGGTGGACAGAGAAGAGGAGATCCGCGCTTTTGTCAGCGAGGAATACTGGAATATTGATGCTCTGTTTTCACAGAAGGGGCCGGGTCAAGCGTTCAGTGCACGACTTTACGGTACCGAAAAGAGCAAGCTGAAGATCAAAAATAAGGAACAAGCCGACGCCATTTTGGAGGCGGTTCGTGCCGTCGGCGCGTATTCGGTGGCGGCGGTCAAACGGGGCGTGCGCAAGGTATCGCCCGCGCCGCCGTTCATCACCTCCACCATGCAGCAGGAGGCCAGCCGTAAGCTGGGCTTCTCCTCCAAGCGCACCATGAAGGCCGCGCAGGAGCTGTACGAGGGCGTGGAGCTGGGCGGCATGGGTGCCACCGGTTTGATTACTTATATGCGTACGGATTCGCTGCGTATTTCCGACGATGCCCGTCGGGAGGGAAACGCGTATATTCGGGAACGCTACGGCGACGCGTATTTACCCGAAAAGGCACGGTATTTCAAATCTCGCGGCAGTGCACAGGACGCTCACGAGGCGATCCGTCCCTCCGACCCGTCCCTGTCGCCGGATAAGGTCAAGGCATTTTTGTCCCCCGACCAATATCGTTTGTACAAGCTGATCTGGGAACGGTTTATCGCCAGCTTAATGGCTAACGCCATTCACGATACCTGCCAGGCCACCATCCGGGCGGGGGAATATCGGTTCAAGGCCTCCGGCTATACCGTCCGTTTTGAGGGCTATACCGTCCTGTATGTGGAGGGTAAGGATACCGAGGACGAGGACGATGTGACCCTGCCGCCCCTCAACGAGGGGGATGTGTTGACCCTGTGCGATCTGCAGGGTAGTCAGCATTTCACCCAGCCTCCGGCCCGGTATACGGAAGCCACGCTCATCAAGGCGCTGGAAGAGAACGGCATCGGCCGCCCCTCTACCTACGCTCCTACCATCAGCACCATTTTGACACGAGAATACATTGAGCGGGACGGCAAATCGTTGAAGCCCACTTCACTTGGCGAGGTGACCACCCGTGTGATGAAAGAGCAGTTTCCCGAGATCGTGGATACGGAGTTTACCGCCACCATGGAGCGGGGACTGGACAGTGTAGAATCCGGTGACAGCGACTGGGTACAGACGCTGCGCAATTTTTACGACGGCTTTGCCGAAACCCTGAAGCGGGCGGAGGAAAGCATGTCCGGCGAGCGTGTCCGTGTACCCGAGGAAGAAACGGATGTGACCTGTGACAAATGCGGTCGCCGCATGGTGATCAAAAGCGGGCGTTACGGTAAATTCCTGGCTTGTCCCGGTTATCCTGAATGTAAGAATACCCGTCCGTTGGTCGCGGCCACCCCCGGGGTGTGCCCCAAATGCGGCGGTGCCATCGTGGAGCGCAAGTCCAAGCGTAACCGCACCTTTTTCGGGTGTGAAAATTACCCCAAATGCGATTTTGCCACCTGGAACGAGCCAACGGCAGACACTTGTCCCACCTGCGGTAAGACCCTGTTCAAAAAGAGCGGCCGCGGCGGCAGTGCGTTGGTCTGTTTGACAGATGGCTGCGGATACGAGCAGACTGTCAAAAAAGGAAAACACAAATGAAGCAGACGTTGACGGTGATCGGCGGCGGGCTGGCAGGCTGTGAAGCCGCATGGGCGGCTGCCAATGCCGGTGTTCCGGTCACGCTGATTGAGATGAAGCCCCATAAATACACTCCTGCCCATCACAGTCCCGAACTGGCGGAGCTGGTGTGCTCCAATTCGCTGAAAGCCTCGCGAATTGACAGCGCGGCGGGCCTGTTGAAGGAAGAAATGGCACGCATGGGTTCTCTGTGCGTGGCAGT
The DNA here is from genome assembly GCA_017504645.1 of Clostridia bacterium. GTDB lineage: Bacteria > Bacillota > Clostridia > Oscillospirales > Acutalibacteraceae > RGIG3009. Next base: position 4,813 of record JAFVQV010000011.1, read on the forward strand.
GGCGCGCGAATGCGCAGTACCTGCCGGCGGTGCACTGGCTGTGGACCGTGACCGTTTTTCCCGCGGCGTGACCGAGAAGATTACAGCGCATCCTCTGATTATGGTGGAGCACCGCGAGGTGACTGCTCTACCCGATGAGGGGATGACGGTAGTAGCCACCGGACCGCTAACCTCCGACGCATTGGCAGCGGACATTGCTGCCCGTTGCGGAACGGGACTCAGTTTTTACGATGCGGCGGCGCCTATTGTGACTGCCGCCAGCGTGGATATGACCTCTGCCTTTCGCGCTTCCCGCTACGATCGAGAGGAGAGCGGCCAGGGGGATTATATCAACTGCCCCATGAATAAAGAGGAGTATGAGCAGTTCCATGCCGCATTGGTCAGCGCGGAGGCGGCCCTGCTTCACGGCTTTGACAAGCCGCCCGTCTACGAGGGGTGCATGCCCATCGAGATCCTGGCGCGGCGGGGAGAGGACTCCATTCGGTTTGGTCCCATGAAACCGGTGGGTCTGCGGGACCCCCGCACCGGTCATCGGCCGTGGGCAGTGTTGCAGCTGCGGACGGAAAATGCCGACGGAACCCTGTATAATTTGGTGGGATTTCAAACAAATTTGAAATTTTCGGAACAAAAACGAGTTTTTTCCTTGATTCCTGCATTGAAAAATGCGGAATTTGTACGCTATGGGGTTATGCATCGCAACACCTTCCTCGATTCGCCCCGTTTGCTCACCGCCGATCTGCGATTAAAACAGGCACCTCACCTGTTCTTTGCCGGTCAGATGACCGGCGTAGAGGGGTATATGGAATCGGCGGCATCGGGGCTGATGGCGGGTAAAAACGCGGCACGCGCTCTGCGGGGCGAGCCACCCTTGATCCTGCCCGTGACCACCATGGTCGGCGCCCTGATGCACCATGTGTGCGACGAGACGGTAACGGATTTTCAGCCCATGGGTGCCAACTTCGGCATTTTACCTCCATTAGACGTGCATATCCGCGATAAGCGGGAGCGCTATGCGGCATTGGCACAGCGGGCGCTGCAGAGTATTCAATAACAGGGAAGGCGGAAACAGTATGAAAATTATCGTAGACGCTTACGGCGGCGATCATGCGCCGTTAGAGATCCTCAAAGGCGCGGCAGACGCACGCGCACAATATGGCCACGACATTCTGTTGACCGGCAAGGAGACCGAACTGCGCGCGGCAGCGGCAGAAAACGGTATTTCTCTGGACGGGATGGAGATTGTAGATGCGCCCGATGTCATTTCCATGAACGATATTCCCAAATCCATTCTTCGCGAGCATAAGGATTGCTCCATGGCAGTGGGTCTGCGCCTGTTGGCAGAGGGAGCGGGCGACGCTTTTGTTTCTGCCGGCAGTACCGGTGCGCTGATCATGGGTGCTACCTTTTTGGTCAAGCGCATTAAAGGCATTTCCCGTCCGGCGTTGGCGGCCATCGTTCCGTCGGCTAAAGCGCCCTTTATGTTGGTGGATTCGGGTGCCAATGTGGATTGTCGTCCCGAGATGTTGATGCAGTTTGCCCGCATGGGCAGCATCTACATGACCGAGGTCATGCAGAAGGGACGCACAGCAACCGTGGGCCTGCTCAACGTGGGTACGGAGGAACATAAGGGCGGCGATCTTCAGCATGAGACCTACGCTCTGCTGAAAAACAGTGATTTAAATTTCATCGGCAACGTGGAGGCGCGGGACGTACCTGCCGGTATCGCCGATGTGGTAGTGACCGACGGCTTCGGCGGCAATGTTCTGCTGAAGGGTATGGAGGGCACGGTGGATATGCTGATGGGCTTCCTCAAAGGGATCCTGTACGCCACGCCGTTTACCAAACTGGCGGCACTGACCATGAAATCTCGCTTCGGCGGCTTAAAGAAAAAGCTCTCTACTGCCGAGCACGGCGGCGCACCGCTGTTGGGTGTGTCCCGTCCCGTTATCAAGGCACACGGCAACTCGAAAGCCTTTGCCATTCAAAACGCCATCCGTATCGCGGCGGATTTTGCGGCGGCGGATGTGATCGGCAAGATCGCCGCTTCGGTGAGTGCCGATAAGAAGGATGAGGAGTAAGCCATGGTTCTGCCTTATTTGACTTCGCTGCTGACAGATCGCTACGGCTGTGACAGCGATGAGGTAACCATGGCGGCTCGCCTGGATGACCTGAACCTTACAGCGGATGACAGGGGAGAGATCGCCCTGTATCTCGGTGAGGTGTATGGAGTAGACATTCCCGCCGACGAACTGAACGATTTTGAAACCGTAGAGGATATGGTCGGATTTGTGGAAGACCGACTGTGAGGTGACAACAGATGAAAGACACCACGCGTACCATGATGGAGAAAATCGGATATGCGTTCCGCGACCCCGATCTGCTGGAAAATGCGTTGACACACTCCTCCTATGCCAACGAGGGGAATCGGGGCCTCGCCAGCAACGAGCGACTGGAATTTTTGGGCGATTCGGTGCTGGGATTTGTCACGGCACGGTACCTGTTCGGCAAGGAGACCGGACCGGAGGGGGAACTGACCAAGCTGCGCGCTTCGCTGGTGTGTGAGAAAGCGCTGTGCTCGTATGCTCACCGTATCGGCTTGGGCGATTGTTTGTTGCTCGGCAAGGGTGAACGCCATAACGGCGGCGCACAGCGTCCTTCCATTCTTGCCGATGCCTTTGAGGCGATCATCGCCGCCATTTATCTGGACGGCGGTCTGGAGCCGGCGGAAGCCTTTCTATTACCGTTTTTGGAGTACGAACGGTCACAGCAACGCCGTTCGCAGTTCAAAGATTATAAAACCGCCTTGCAGGAGATCGTACAGCAAAACCCCGGCGAGCAGCTGGACTACGAACTGAAAAGCGAATCCGGTCCCGACCACAACAAGCAATTTGTGATGGAGGTCCATCTCAATTCCAATGTGATCGGCACCGGTCGCGGTCGCAGTAAAAAAGAAGCAGAACAGCAAGCGGCCCGTGAAGCCTTAAAGCTGATGGGATACGACGATTGAGATGGGAAAGCAGCATTGTAACGTAGCGCTGTTTGTCCCGCATGCGGGCTGTCCTCATCAGTGCAGTTTTTGCAATCAGCGACACATTGCGGGTCAGGTCGGCATGCCTACCGCAGAGGAGGTGCGCGCCGCCTGTGATACGGCTGTTCGCACCATGGGTGTGGAAGCCGATAAGGCGGAGATCGCCTTTTTCGGCGGCAGCTTTACCGCCATTCCCCGTGAGGACATGATCGCGTTGCTGGAAGCGGCATACCCCTATGTACGGCAGGGTGCCTTTGGCGGCATACGGGTATCCACCCGCCCCGATGCCATTGACGATGAGATTTTGTCGCTGCTGTGCCGCTACGGCGTGACCGCTGTAGAATTGGGCGCACAAAGCATGGACGACGAGGTGCTGCAAGAAAACGGACGAGGACATACGGCGGCACAGGTGGAGGACGCGGCGATAAAGATCCGGGAAGCAAGTCTTTCATTAGGCCTGCAAATGATGACGGGTCTTCCCGGTGATACCGATGAGGGCGCGCGAGACACGGCACGGCGGTTGGCAGATTTATGTCCCGATACGGTGCGGATATATCCTACCTTGGTTATCGAGCACACGCCGTTGGCACAGCGGTATCGTGAGGGCACATATCGGCCCCAGACCTTGGAGGATGCCATTGCACTATGCACCGAACTGCTCACCTTTTTTGAGGACGAGCGAGGTATACGTGTTATCCGATTGGGATTGCACGCCGAGCAAGAGATGGAAGGGCATTGCCTGGCAGGACCCTTTCATCCTGCCTTTCGGGAGCGGTGCGAAAGTCGCCGATTATTCGCAAAAATGAAGGCTTTACTGGCCGAACAGGAACACACGCCGCTGACTTTACGAGTGCACCCGACGTGTCTGTCGCAGGCCATCGGTCAACAGAAAGAAAACATACGCGCTTTACAAGCACTGGGATATACGGTAAGGGTAACGGCAGATGATACTGTGTCGCCCAAGGACATCAAAGTAGGAAGTGATTGAATGGTTTTAAAATCGTTGGAAATACAGGGGTTTAAATCGTTCCCCGATAAGACGGTGCTGTCTTTTGGCAGTGGGATCACGGCCGTCGTGGGCCCCAACGGAAGCGGCAAATCCAATATTAGTGACGCCGTGCGCTGGGTGCTGGGTGAGCAATCGTCCAAGACCCTGCGCGGATCCAAAATGGAAGACGTGATCTTCAACGGCACCTCCCGCCGCAAAAGCGTGGGATATGCGGAGGTATCGCTGACTATTGATAATACCAACCGTCTGCTGGATTTTGACGCAGATGCGGTAAAGGTGACCCGTCGGTATTACCGCTCGGGTGAAAGTGAATATTTGCTGAATAATGCAACGGTGCGTTTGAAGGACGTACAGCTGTTGTTTATGGATACGGGTTTGGGCCGTGACGGTTACTCCATCATCGGTCAGGGTCGTATTGCGGATATTGTGGCGTCTAAATCCGAGGAGCGCCGCGAGATCTTTGAGGAAGCCGCCGGTATTGCCAAATATCGTTACCGTAAGAATGAAGCGGAGCGTCGATTAAACGCTGCAGAGGAAAATCTGCTTCGGCTGCGGGATATTTTGGTGGAACTGGAAGAGCGGGTCGGACCGTTGAAAGTGCAGTCGGAAAAGGCGCGCAAGTTTTTGGAATTTGCATCGGAGAAAAAGGAACTGGAGATCGGTGTATGGCTGCATACCATCGATCATTCCCGTGCTACTCTGCGCGATCTGGACAGCAAACTGGAGCTGTCCCGTACCCAGTACGATGCTGCCGGTGCCGCCATTGATGAAATCGAAGCAAAAATCGAACAGTTGGCAGAAGGCGCCCGTGAACTGATGGTAGAAATGGAACGGCAGCGCACCGAGCGCAGCCGCTTAGAGGAAGAAGCGGTGCGCTGTGACGGCAATGCCGATCTGCTACGCAACGACATCGCCCACCACGAAGAGGACATTCGCCGTATTCGCGGTGAGATGGAGCAGTCCGATCTGGGTAATCAGAAATTGGATGAGGAGATCGCCGCCCGTCGTACCGCCATTGAGGAAAAGAAACAGCAGATCGCCGATACGGAACGTCATCAGCTGTCGTTGGCGGACGAATGGGACGCGCTGTTGCGCAGTAATGAGGACTTTTCCGGCAAGATCGAGGAGTTGTCCCGCCGTGCCGCCGAATGTGTGG
>JAFVQV010000074.1 GCA_017504645.1 Clostridia bacterium
AAGTGACGGAAAACAGGGGTTAGGAACACACGGTCGGGTTGTTTGTTTTTGCAAGAAAGGCGGCTGTTAACATGAAAAAGAACGGATGGCACAAGGTTTTAAGCATCGCGGCGGCAACGCTGTGTATGGTAGGGGCACTAAGCGGGTGCACCGGCGGAAGCGGCGATACGGATACCACAGCCACCACCACGACTACCGTACCCACTACCACCCGCACCACCGGCACGCCTACCACCATTTACGCGTCGTCGGCGCCGGAACTGGAATTGAGCAGTCCCACGGGCGAGCGCCCCGATGCGGAGATCTTCGAGCGGCTGGCGGCTATTTGCAAAGCCAATAAGGATTCCGTTTCCCTGTATTATAAGGATCTGGAGACCGGCTACACGATCACCTATCGTGAGGACGAGATCTATCAGGCGGCGAGCGTGATCAAAGCGCCATATGTCAAATATCTGTTGGCATCCGAAACGGACTGGAGCAAGGAACTGACCATGACCACCAAGCAGGGCGGTTCCAAGTATATCGACAATCAGCCGACCGGAACAAAATTTACCGTAGGCGAGCTGATGGAGTATACCATTCGCTACAGCGACAACACGGCTTACTATATGCTGAATAAGGAGTTCGATTTCACGGGCTTTAACGCTTACGCTGCCAACTTGGGGATTCGCGCCAATAAAGCCCGCAACCTGACCCTTAAATTTTCCAAGCCCCGTTTCGGCTACCTGTCCGCCTACGACGTGGGGACGTATATGGAAGATATTGCCCGCTACATCGACACCGGTACCGACAGTGCCAAACAGCTATACTCCTGGATGATCACCACCGAGGAGCAAAGTCAGCTTTGCGCCGCCTACAACGGCAAGAAATACACCATCGAGCAGCTGAAAAACCCCGAAACGCTGAACGCGGCGTATAATGTGCGAAAATCCGGCTATACCGTGGCGCACAAGTACGGAGAGCAGGATTACGGCGAGGCATGGAATCGTGCCTACCACGACGGCGCCATTGTATGGCGTGACCACCCGTACGTGTTGGCCATCACCTCCACACTCAAACCTCATACTGATGCCTCCGATAAGGTGTTTCACGACGTTGCCGCACTGATCGACCAAATGCAGACCGATTGGTATAAGTAAACAAACGCGACCGTAGAAAAGTACTGCGGTCGCGTTTTTGTTTTGCTGTAAAAAATTTGACGGATATAGTGGAAAAATCCGTTAGGTTGTGCTACAATATTTTATTATATTGCATTTTCTTCGGGAAAGGTTCGATACATATGCGCATTGTCATCAAGGTAGGGACGTCCACGCTGGCGCACGCCACGGGACACCTGAACATCCGTCGGGTGGAGGAACTATGCCGCACCCTCAGCGATTTAAAAAACGCGGGGCACGAGATCATTCTGGTATCGTCGGGTGCCATCGGTATGGGCGCGGGTAAGCTGTCGCTGAAAGAGCGCCCCCGCGACATGGCTACCAAACAGGCGGCGGCTGCCGTGGGACAGTGCGAGTTGATGTATACCTACGACAAGCTGTTTGCTGAATACAATCACACCGTGGCGCAGATCTTGCTGACTGGTGCCGATCTACGTGACGAGGAACGCCGCGGCAATTTCCACCGTACCCTGTTCCGTCTGCTGGAATTGGGTGTCCTTCCCGTTATCAATGAAAACGACAGCGTTGCCACGGAGGAGATCTCCATCGGCGATAACGATACGCTGGGTGCCATCGTGGCGGTGAACGCGGAGGCGGATCTGCTGGTCATTCTGTCTGACATCGACGGACTGTACGACGCGGACCCCCGCAAGCATCCGGATGCCCGCCTGTTGCCCATCGTAGAGAAGCTGACTTCTGACATTGAAAAGCTGGCGGGCGGTGAGGGTTCTTCCCTCGGCACCGGCGGCATGGCGACGAAGCTGCACGCCGCCCACATTGCCACCGAGGCGGGCATTGATATGGTAATTGCCAACGGCGCCACGCCCGAAAACCTCTACCGCATCGTAAGCGGTGAAGATATCGGTACCCGTTTCTGCAAGGTGAAAGGGGTACAGACCGTATGACGACACAAGAAATATTGCGAGCGGCCAAAGCCGCCTGTCCTATTGCCGCGGTGCTGACTACCGAACAAAAAAACAACGCGCTACTTCTCATGGCGGATAGTCTGCTTGCCCATACGGCGGACATTCTTGCCGCCAACGCCGCCGACGTGGAAGCGGCGCGAGGTACGCTCTCCGAAGTGATGATCGATCGCTTGGCGCTGACCGAGGCGCGCATTGCTGACATGGCCGAAGGCATCCGTCAGGTGGCGGCGTTGCCCGACCCCGTGGGACGGGTGTTAGAGCATTCCGATACCGAAACAGGGTTGCATATTGACAAGGTGAGCGTCCCCATGGGCGTCACCGCCATGATCTACGAGAGCCGCCCCAATGTCACCTCCGATGCGGCAGTGTTGGCATTCAAAAGCGGAAACGCCTGTGTGCTGCGCGGCGGGAAAGAAGCCTTCCGTTCCTCTTGTGCTATTGCCGAGGCACTGCGTGAAGGCCTGCGTCAGGCTGGTATTTGTGAAGATCTGATCCAGCTGGTACAGGACACCTCTCGTGCCAGTGCCACCGAACTGATGACCGCGGTAGGATTGGTTGATCTGCTGATCCCCCGCGGCGGTGCCGGTCTCATTCGCGCTTGCGTGGAAAATGCCACCGTCAACTGCATCGAAACGGGCACGGGCATCTGCCACGTGTATGTGGACAGTGCCGCCGACATGGAGAAAGCACTGAATATTGTGGTCAATGCCAAGACCAGCCGCCCCTCCGTGTGTAATGCGGCGGAAGTCTGTTTGGTACATAAGGATATAGCGGCGGCATTTTTGCCCCGCCTGCGTCAGCGGTTGGTGGACGACCGTAAGGCCGCTGATTTGGTACCGGTGGAACTGCGACTGGATACTCGTGCCGCCGCGATCATCGACGGCATTCCTGCCGGTGAACAGGACTTTGACACGGAATTTTTGGATTACATCTTAGCCATCGGTGTGGTGGACAACGTGGAACAGGCGGTACAGCACATCCGTGCTCACTCCACCGGTCACAGCGAAGCCATCGTCACCGAGAACGAGGTGACGGCCGACCGTTTCGTCAGCGGCGTGGATAGTGCGGCGGTGTACGTCAACACTTCTACCCGTTTCACCGACGGCGGCGTGTTCGGACTGGGCTGTGAGATCGGCATTTCTACGCAGAAGCTTCATGCCCGCGGTCCCATGGGCCTGCGCGAGCTGAACACCTATAAATACATCATCCGCAGCAACGGCTGCGTGAGATAAGGAGGACTCCTCATGGCGAATTATCGAGCCGGATTTATCGGCACCGGCAACATGGGTGGCGCCTTGGCGGTGGCCGCCTGCAAGGGTGCTGATTCCTATGCCATCGTACTGGCAGACCACGATACCCAAAAGGCACAGGCTCTGGCGGAAAACTGCAACTGCGTTGCCGCGGATAATGCTACCGTGGCGGGCGAAAGCCGTTTCGTATTTCTCGGCGTCAAGCCCCAAGTGCTGCCCTCTCTTTTGGACGAATTGGCTCCGGTGCTGGCGGCGCGCACCGATCGGTGTGTGCTGGTGACCATGGCGGCAGGTGTCACCATGGGTGCCATCACTCATCAGCTGGGCGGCGACTATCCCGTGATCCGTATCATGCCCAATACCCCCGCCGCTATCGGTGAGGGGATGATCCTGTATGCCGTAAACGATGAGGTGACGGATGAGGACGAGCAGGAGTTCTTGCGGCTCATGAGTGCGGCAGGTACCTTTGACAAGTTGGACGAGAAGCTTATCGATGCAGGCAGTGCGGTATCGGGCTGCGGTCCGGCGTTCGTGTATTTGTTCATTGAAGCGTTGGCGGATGGCGGTGTGGAATGCGGCCTGCCTCGTGACAAAGCACTTCGCTATGCGGCGCAGACGGTGCTGGGCGCGGCGGAAATGGCACTGTGCACCGGCAAGCATCCGGGCGAATTGAAGGATGCGGTCTGTAGTCCCGGCGGCACCACCATCGCGGGCGTCCATGCCTTAGAAGAGGGTGCGTTCCGCAGTACGGTGATGGATGCGGTGTCCGCTGCCTATCGCCGTACCAAGGAACTGGCAAAATAACCCCCACAATGTTAAAATTTGAGGAGGTCAAAAGATGAGTTTTGTTAAAAAGTGTATCAGTGGCGTGATGGCAGGATGGTCTATCTCCATCGGCGCCACAGCATTCCTGGTATCCCAAAACACGGCAGTAGGTGCCATCTTTTTCTGCATCGGTATTTTGATGGTTGCCAATTTTAATGCCATGCTGGTTACCCGCGTGACACCCCTTTGCGGCTATAATAAAGCCTACGGAGTGTGGGATATCGTCATTGCGTGGGTCACGAACTTTATCGGTGCGTTTGTGGGTGCGGGCTTGCTGCGAGTCTCCCGTGTATGGAGCGGTGTATCCGAACGGGTACAAACCATTGTGAACACCAAATGCGACGATTCTTTCTTAAGTTTGTTTGCGTTGGGTGTGCTGTGCGCGGCATTGGTGGCGTACGGCGTGCTGGCATGGATCAAACACAGCGACAACAAAGTGGCACAGATGCTGTACCTGATGTTCTTTATCACCATTTTCGTGTTCTGCGGCTTTGATCACATTGTGGCCAACATGGTGTACTATGCCCTGTATCTGCTGGGCTTCGGTTACCGTTCGGGAATGGTGATGTCCCTGCTGGCGGTCACGCTCGGCAATTTGGTGGGCGGTTATCTCATCGGCATTATTCAAAAATATTTCGAAAAAAAGTAAAAAAATTCAAAAAAAGCCCTGTCTACGGACAGGGCTTTTTTTATTGTATTTCGTCTGTCAACTGTTGCGCAATGCGGCGCATCCGCTCGGGGGATACCTTGCATACGCGGCGGTCATAGCTGAGCAGGCCGTTGGTCTCGTCCTCTACGTCAGACACCTGCGTGTACACCGCGGCACACAAGCCTTGCTTGACAGCAGGAATGACCTCGTTGGTATACAGGGCTTCCAAGGCATCCTCAAAGGCGGCTTGCTCGGTGAAAAAGCGGTAGCCGTAGGTCTTTTTAGTGTTGAATACGTGGCCGGCGGGCTTGTAGGAATAGCCGCCGAACTCCGACAGCACCAGCGGTTTTTCCGTTTTGGGAAGCGTGATCGGCTTGAAATAAATGTGGGGACTTTCTACGTCACTGGGTGCGCCCGCAAACCAGCCGGAAGCGGTGTCGATGAAGCGGGAATTATCTAAGTGTTTCAGCCGTTCGTAGGCGGCGGCACTGTCAAACTGTCCCCATCCCTCGTTAAAAATAGTCCAGTAGCAGATGCAGGGGTGATTGTACAACTGCTGCACGGTCTGCTCCATGCCCTCCAGAAAGGCGTGGCGGGTGGCGGCGTGACGGTGCATGTGCTTGTCGTTCAGTCGCTTCATGCCGATGGTAGGCAGAGCAGTATCTCGCAAAAATGAGTAGGAGCCGTTGTTGACCATGTCCTGAAACACGATCATACCCAAACGGTCACAGTCGTAATAGAACTGCTCCGGCTCCACCTTGATGTGCTTGCGCAGGGTGTTGAAGCCCAGCTCTTTCATAGCGAGGATATCCTGCTCATATCCCGACGGAGTGGCGGGGGTGAAGAGGCCGTCGCTGTAATATCCCTGATCCAGTAAAGCGTGGAAGAAATAGGGCTTACCGTTCAGGCAAAGGCGGGGGAGTCCGTTTACCGTTTCCACCGATAGGGTGCGCAGGGCAAAATAGGAATGTATCACATCTTCGCCTGCTTGTATCGTAAAGGTGTACAGGTACGGATCTTCGGGGCTCCAGTGTCGGGGTGAGGACAGCACGATGTGCGCGCGTCCCCGCAACATGGGGGCGGTCAGTTCTCCCGTGGGTGTACAGATGGTGACCGTGCCCGTATCCACGCCCTCGGCGGTGAGGCGCACATCGGTGTCGCCTGTTTGAATACGCAGGGAGCGGATATATGTGTCGGGAACGCTTTCCAGCCATACGGTCTGCCACAGTCCCGACACAGGGGTGTACCACATGCCACCGCGCTTTTCGCATTGCTTGCCGTAGGGGAGGATTTTTTTGTGAAGCTCGTCGGTCACCCGCACGACCAAGGTGTTTTCTCCTTGCAGGTGATCGGTAATATCAAAGGAAAAGGGGGTATAGCCGCCCCGGTGGGGGCCCAGTTCTTGCCCGTTCAGATAAACGGTAGCGATCTGATCGGCGGCACCGAAATGCAACAGCACCCGCCCTTTTTGAAACCCATCGGGGAGGGAAAAGATGCGGCGATAAAACAGGCGTGAATGCTGCTTGATCCCGCGATGAACGCCCGAAAGCAAGGATTCGGGCGCGAAGGGAACACGGATGGCTTCGGGATACTGTGTGGGAAATTCATCGGTTTTGGTGACGGCAAACTCCCATTGCCCGTTGAGGCACAGGAACGAATTTCGCCGCAGTTGAGGGCGGGGATAGGTGTTCCACGGCGTGCCGGACAGGGTCTCACCGTCGGGCGTATATAAATGAGCGAATTCAGTTTTGGACATTCGCGGTTTCTCCTTTTTTCATGTAGTGCATCAGAGGAAGCAGCAGTACCAGCAGGCAAAGGGCCACGCCCAGCGCGGCGGCATAAATGTTGACATTGGGGATGAAGGATACCGTTCCGTCGGAGTTGACGACGGTATCGGCATTTTTAAGCACTGCTGCACCGATGGCGGGACCGATGATGCCGGGAACCAGTACTTGACCGATGATGCGCAGGCCTTGGAACATTCCCGCTTTGCCGACGGGGGTGTATTGGCGCACGACGGCACCGAATACTGCCATGCCCGATAGATAGCCGCACATCATCAGCAGTGAACCCGCAAACACAGGCAGGGTGGTGCGGCAAAAATACAGAACGACGTATCCCGCCATGAGCAACAGCCGGGAGGGAACCACCGCGCGGCGAAAGCCGATGCGGTCGTACCATCTGCCGTAAAAAGCGGTGAAGGCTGCTGCCAAGATCACGGCGGGAGCCATGATGAGTACATAGTCAGTCATGCCCAGCGCCTCGGTGTAGTAGAGGATCAAATAGGGCATGAAGATCTGAATGGAGATGCCGAAAATCGCGAACGCCAGCAAGCACAGGTACAGCGTGCGATGCTCACGAATGACCGTGGGACGGAAGCTGTATACCAGATTGCGCAGGCAACTGCTGTTTTCGTCGATGGGAGAGGCGGATTCGCGGATCAAAAACCATCCTGCCGCACCGATGACGATGACCGCTATGCCGATGATGAGGAAAATAGCGGTCCAGCTTTTGGCTTTGCTGAGATCAAATGCCATAAATCCGCCAAACACCGCCAATATGGCGACCAAGGGCATCATGGCGTTGATACCCTCCGCCGCACCGCGGTTGCGGTCGTCGGTGGAATCGGTGAGCCACGCGTTAAAGCAGGCATCGTTGGCAGAGGAGCCGAAAAAGGTCATGACACAGTCCATGACAATGGTCAGCGTCACGCCGATGGCAGAAGCGGAAACAGCGGCGGGGAACAGTGCCCCGATCACATCCACCCGCAGCAAAGAAAAAGCGCAGATAGATAAGCCCCATAAAATGTAGCCGCCGCAGATGAACACCTTTCGCTTGCCGAGCTTGTCTGACAGGGCGCCGATCAGCAGCGTGGTGACCGCCGCCGATACGGCACTGGCGGAGACCATGGCGGAGATCTGTGCGGGAGTGGCATGGAACATTTCATACAGGAACACATTGAAATACATGTTTTCCACGACCCAAGCAATCTGTCCCGTTAGGCTGAAGATCACCAGAGCCAGCCAGAATTTAGATCCTTTGTTGGCAGTCATATTCTCACCTCGTTTACTATAGTATCACAAACAACGAAGTAGGGCAAGATACAGAAAACGCCGACAGTGAAATCACTGTCGGCGTTCGGTGCGAAGTTTAGTCGCTCACAAAAGGCATGAGCGCGATCTGACGGGCGCGTTTGATGGCGACGGTCAGTTCTCTCTGGTGACGGGCGCAGGTGCCGGTCACGCGGCGGGGCAGGATCTTAGCGCGCTCGGAAACGAAGCGGCGCAGACGAGCCACGTCTTTGTAGTCGATGCTTTCCACTCTGTCGACGCAGAAGCTGCAGACTTTACGGCGTCCTTTACGCGCACCGCGCGCCGGACGGTCGAACTTTTTCTCTTCGACTTTATCAGCCATGGGATAGGCCTCCTTTTCTCAAAATGATGGAAATGTTCAGAAGGGCAGGTCGTCGTCCCCGACGATCTCTTCGAAGTCACCGGCACCGGCGTTGGTGAACGCAGGGGCGGCTTCGCTGTAGGTCGGGATCTGGGAATCCATCGCACGGGGCGCGGGAGCATTGCTGCTCTTGGATTCGGCGAAGAACGCGTTATCGACCACTACCTCGTACACCGTACGGCGGTTACCGTCCTTGTCGGTGTAGGAGCGGCTCTGCAGAGAGCCCTGCAGGGCGATACGCTGACCTTTCTGGAAATAGCGGCAGATGAATTCCGCCGTGTTGCGCCACGCCACGCAGTTAATGAAATCTGCCTGACGCTGCTCGGCACCCTTGGGCTGGTAGGTACGGTCCACCGCGACGGAAAAACTCGTCACGGACACGCCGCCCTGAGTGGTCTTCTGTTCCGGCGTAGCCGTCAGACGACCCAGCAAGCAAACCACGTTCATCTCATACACTCCTTACTTGTCTTTACGGACAACCATGGAACGCAGGACACCGTCGGTGATCTTGCTGACACGTTCCAGCTCCATCGGGAATTCGGGGCCGCTGACGAAATTGTACAGGACGTAGTAACCATCGGCTTCATCGTCGATCAGATAAGCCAGACGGCGTTTGCCCCACTCGTCAACCTCGCCGATCTCGGCGTTGTTCTCGATGAGAGTTTTGAACTTCTCCACCATTGCGGGAACATTTTCCTCGCCGTTCTTCAAGGAGAAAATGAAGACAGCTTCGTAGGAACCTTTTACTGTGGGCATTTGTTGCACCTCCTCTTGGTCTATGGCCTCCCTGCTTGGAGAGAGGCAAGGATACTTTGGCGGTCCTATCGCATGATAAGACACCGTACTATTATAGCAACGGTTTTTACGGTCGTCAAGTATTTTCGGAAAAATTTTCTTTACAACGGCGCAAACCTGACATATAATAAAGGAACTGAATGTAAAATCCCGTAGTATTGACTTGTAACGGAAAGGGTTGGAGATATGCTGCAATTCGAAGAACTGCGCCTGCAACTGGAGGGGCTGTGGCCGTCCATTGAAAAGCTGTCCGATGCCATCGGTCTTGCACAGATGGAGAAGGAACTGGAAGAGCTGGACATGCGTGCCGCCGCACCCGGGTTCTGGGACGATATGGACAATGCGCAGAAGGTCACTCAGCGTGCCGCCAATCTCAAGGATAAAGTGGAACGCTATCGCCGCCTGGTGGAGAGCTATAACGACACCATCACGCTCATCGAGTTGGCAAACGAGGAGGGCGACCTGTCGCTGCTGGAGGAATGCACCGCCGGCGTGGAAGCCATCGTTGCTGATGCGGAAGCTCAACGCTTGGCTACCCTGCTGACCGGTGAATACGATTCCAAAAACGCCATTCTTACTTTCCATGCCGGCTCCGGCGGAACAGAAGCACAGGATTGGGCGGAAATGTTGTATCGTATGTATACCCGCTGGGTAGAGAAGCATAATTTTACCTATAAGCTGCTGGATTACCAGGACGGTGACGAAGCAGGGATCAAGAGCGCCAGTATTCAGGTTACGGGCGAAAACGCTTACGGTTACCTGAAAGGAGAAGCGGGCGTGCATCGTTTGGTGCGTGTATCGCCCTTTGATGCGGCGGGCCGTCGCCACACCTCTTTCTCCGCACTGGAAGTGGTGCCTGAGCTGGACGACAGCATCGAGATCGAGATCCGCCCTGAGGATATCAAAATGGACGTGTTCCGTTCCAGCGGCGCGGGCGGTCAGCACATCAACAAGACCTCCTCGGCGGTGCGCTTGACCCACATTCCCACCGGCATCGTAGTAGCGTGCCAGACGGAACGCAGTCAGTTCCAGAACCGTGATACCGCTTTGAGCATGCTGAAAGCCAAGTTGTTTAAGATCAAGGAGCAGGAGCATTTGGATCGCATCGAGGATATTAAGGGTGCACAGGCGCAGATCGCTTGGGGCAGCCAGATCCGCTCCTATGTGTTTATGCCGTATACGCTGGCAAAGGATCACCGCACCGGCCACGAAATGGGCAATATCAATGCCGTGATGGACGGCGATCTGGACGGGTTTATCAACGCCTATCTGACAGCGGCGGCTAACGGGACCTTGGGGTATAAGGAATAACAGCAAGGATGTGAAGAGATGGGAAATCGAAAGTTTTTTCGACGGGCTTTCCGCGGATTCCATCGGCAGGATGTGCTGGCGTACATCGATAATCTCCGTGCCGAACAGCAACGTGAGGTGGAGGATCTGCAGGCACAGCTGACCCGACTGCAGGAGCAGCAGGCGACCGAGCCCGCCACCGACACCCAAACCACCGAGCAGTCGGAGCAAGCCGCCGTATTGGCGCAGCAGGTGGAGCAGCTTAACCGTGAGCAAGCAGCCGAACGGGCAGAAAACGACGCCCTGCGTGCCAAGGCCGCGGATTATGAGAAAGAGATACAGGAGTTGCGCACGCAGTTGGAGGAATGTAACCGTACGCTCGCTTCTATGTGGGAAGAGCAGCGCCAGCTACAGCAGAGCGCTGCCGCCGCGCAGGATTTTTCCGCCGATGTGCGCGCTTTGGGACAGGAACTGTGTGAGCGCATCGAGGCCTGTGCACGGCAACGGTTCGGCGGGGAGATCGCCCCGTCTGCGGAGTCGGAGGTGCCGTCCAATGAGCCTCAGTCCGATATGGAGCGCTGGTTATTTTAATGGGTAATTATATAAAGAGATAAGGAGAATGTACCATGGCAGAACTGAAATACGAAATCGTCAAAGAACTGGGTGTTCTTTCGGAATCCCCCACGGGCTGGCGCAAAGAGCTGAATCTTATCAGCTGGAATGATCGCGCCCCCAAATACGATGTGCGCGACTGGGCACCTGAGCGTACCAAAATGGGTAAGGGCGTCACTCTTTCGCCCGATGAGGTGATTTTGTTACGTGATCTGCTCAATGAAGTCGATCTGTAAAGGAGATTTTACATGGAAAACGTATGGGAAATCCTGAAAGCGGTGCTGCAGGGTATCATACAAGGGATTACCGAGTGGCTGCCCATCAGCAGCACCGGTCACCTCATTATCGCCGAGGAGTTTATCCCCTTTCAGCGTTCGGCAGAGTTTTTTGATTTATTCTCGGTGCTGATCCAGTTGGGCTCCATTTTGGCGGTGCTGGTGTTGTACTTCCATAAACTCAATCCTTTTTCGCCGAAGAAAACCGGCGATGAGAAAAAAAGCACCTGGACTCTGTGGGGCAAGGTGCTCATTGCCAGCATCCCCGCCGCCATTGCCGGCCTGTTGATCGATGATTGGCTGGACAGCATGGAAGCGGAGCACAAGGGTGTGTTTTTGTACATCATTGCCGCGGCGTTGATCGTGTACGGCATTGCCTTTATTATCATGGAAAGCGTTGTTCGTAAGACGAAGGTCAACGAACTTTCGGAGATCCGTCCCGGCTTGGCGTTGGGCATCGGTGCATTTCAGATGCTGGCGCTGATCCCCGGCACCTCCCGTTCCGGCTCCACCATTTTGGGTGCCGGTTTGCTGGGCACCTCTCGCACCGTTGCCGCTGAATTTTCGTTCTTTATGGCGATCCCCGTCATGTTCGGTGCCAGCGGACTAAAACTGCTGAAAGCCGCCATGGAAGGCGTGCTGTCCTCCTTTGAACAGGCGCAAAGCCCCAGCAGCATAAAAGCCAGAAACAAGACGGCAGCCTTCTTCATGGCACACCCCCCTTTTGTTCGTTATATCTGTATTTCCTGTTATTTTACCATTTTTGACAGGATAATGC
>JAFVQV010000075.1 GCA_017504645.1 Clostridia bacterium
CCAGCGTGATGTCGTTTTCTGCGAAAAACACAGCGCATCCCCTCTTTTCTGTCCCCATTATAGGGGATGATGATTGCCGAAGTCAAGTACCGTTTTGTCCACTTTTTTCATTGTTTTGTAGGTTTACGCAAGGTCCCGGCGTATGATACAGTGAAGATACCAAAGGAGGGGTGGTTCATGAATAAGCAAGGCATAGAAAACAAATTACTCATCAAACCGAAAAAGCTGCAGTTTACCGGTGGGGTGTATACCGATGGGGCGGTCTCGAATATTTACACCAACGCCTGCGGGGTGGATCTGTCGTATCTGTTGGAGCTGGCGGGGTATTCCGCTGCCGCAATACAGTGTGTGTCAAGTGACGATGCAGGTTACTTTTTGAGCATCGGCGGGGAGGCGGAGGATCTGTCCGCCCACACTTGGGTGAACGAAGAAGAATATTATCTGCACGTTTGTGTGGACCGCCTTTTCATCGCCGGCAAGACCGTTGCAGGGCTGCTACTGGGGTTAAAGGCTTTGATCCGTATGCAAGGCGAGCTGGGCGAGCTTCCCTGCATGATCGTGGAGGATTATCCCGATATTCCGTTCCGTGCGGTACATATGTGTGTATTTCGGCCGGATGACGGCTCTGACAAAGAGGAAAGTGCGCCGGAATATCTCAAGCGCATGCTGAAGACCGCGGCGATCAGCGGTTACAATCACGCTTTCATCGAGTTTTGGGGAATGTTCCCCTACAGTCTGGAATATGCGCACTGGCCTAATGCCTTTACAAAAGCAGAGGTGGAGGACTTAGTCAGCTTTGCGATGGATAAGCTGCATATCCGCCCTCTGCCGGCGCAAAATCTTACCTCGCATGCGGGCTGGAGCCGTATTATTACGCGGCAGCATACGGTGTTGGATCAGCGCCCCGATCTGGCGGATATGTACATCCCCGGCGGCTGGTGCTTTGCTACGGAAAATCCCAAAACGCAGGCTTTTTTGAAGCAGCTCATCGACGAGTTGGTGGAGGTGTTCCGCAACCCACCGTACCTGCACGCCTGCTGTGATAAGGCGTTTGGCTTCGGTTCTACGGAGGAGGATCGCACCATGAGTGCGGATATCCTGTTTGCCAAGCACGTGTCGTTCCTCAACAGCTATCTTCGTCAGAAGGATGTGCGCATGGTGATGTGGGGTGACATGCTGTATTCGTCCATGGACGCGCTGTACTGGAAATGTGACGAAAAAACGGCAGACCATCTCCCAAAAAACATTTTGATCAACATCTGGACTCACAACGACCCCGGCAGAAAATGGCAGGATGTAAATTTCTTTGAGAACAAGGGCTTTGAAACGGTGTACTCACCGTTTATGAACACGGTCAGTATTAAAAACATGATCGCTCTCTGCCGCGAACAAAAGAGCCACGGCATTGTGCAGACTACTTGGCATCGTCCTCAATCGGCGGTTCCGTATGTGATCCTGTCGGGAGCACTGCAATGGTGCGGGCAGGAGCCCGCGCAGGCGGCTATCGACGGCTTTAAAGAGCGGTGGTACAAATAAAGGAGGATTTGACTATGGGTGACATTACCATCAACATCCCCGAAAAATTTCGGGATCATGCGCTGTTTAAGGAACGCATTTGCGGTTCTAATTTTGGGTTTATGGCGAAGCGGGGCTATTATTTACAGCCCGAGGTTATTCGTCAACCGGAATTGATGCGAGAAATGGGTATCAACTGGGTGACGGTGAACATGAATTTTTGTCAGACCCATTACTATTCTCAAAAGGTGTATTTGGATTTTGAGTTTTCCACAGGCGAGCTGGAGCTGTACGAGATCACCAAGCGTCTGCACGATAACGGGATCAAGGTACTGTTCAAGCCTTGTCTTACCTCGCTGGACGGCGCTTGGATGGGCTGGGTCGGGTTCCCCGATGAGCTGCGCCAGATCGAGGGCGTGGAGAACAACTATTGGGACAAGTGGTTCCGCTCCTTTTTGGAAGCGGAAAAATATTTTGCTGACCTGGCACAGCGAGCGGGCATGGACGCCATGATCATCGGGGCGGAATATTTCGGCACCGAGGGGCAGGATGCGCGGTGGCGCAAGGTCATCGAAGAGGTGCGCAAGCTGTACACCGGTCCCATCACCTATGAATTTACCTGCAATTCTCGCAAAAAGTACGGGTTGAAATGGTTTGACGAGTTGGATTTTCTCAGCTACAGCTATTATCCGCCTGCCTGTCCCGTTAATGAGGATTATTTTACAGGAAAAGCAGACATTAACGACAACCCCGATTACACGGTGGAGCAGTTGATGCAGTATCTGGAATCCCGCAAGGCGCGCATTCGGTCCATCAGCGAACGGTTTGATCACAAGCCCATCCTGTTTACCGAGTATGGTGTGCGCTCGTCTCACGGCTGCATCATGCGCCCCTTTGAGATCGAGACCAAGGGGCACTACGACGGGCAGGAGCAGGCGAACTTTATGGAGGCCAGCTTCCGTACCTTCCATGAACTGCCCGAGTGGATGGGCCTGCTGTGGTGGAAGTGGGACGAAACGCAGTACCGTCCCCATTATCACGCGGATCCCGCCGGCAATCGCGGCTTTACCGTGCAGGGCAAACCGGCGGAAGAGGTCATGCGAAAATGGGCAGCGATCATGAAAAACGAGCCGTTGCTCAAGGGGGTATAAGCACATGGCGATCAAGCACACGGCGGTCAGCTATTACGGGCTCAATTATGTGGAGCACGCTGTCGCGGACTTCAAGGAAATGAAGGAGCACGGATGCGACACTGTTATTTTGGCGATCACCGAATTTGACATGGATTTTTGGTTCCCCAACATCAACAATATCGTCAAGGCGGCTCACGAGCTGGGACTGCGGGTGCTGGCTGATCTGTGGGGCATCGGCAAATACTTCGGCGGTGAGCAAGTGAGCCTCTTTTTGCAAAACAACATTCACCATCGACAAGTGTCGGCGTACACCGGTGAGGTGCTCAATGCCGCTTGCTTTAACACCAACGCGTTTCGCGACTATTTTAGGGGACTGTGTCTGAAGCTGGCGCGCAACACCGAGGTGGACGGCTTCTTTTGGGACGAGCCTCACTATGCCTATCCGAAATCCTACGCCTCGATCACCGGCGGTGCCGGTGACGATTGGTCCTGTCGCTGTCCCGAATGTATGAAAAAGTTTGAGGACTATTACGGCTATGAAATGCCCAAATTTATGAACGACGATGTAAAGCAATTTCGTTGGCGGGAAGCGTTGTTTACTCTGTCTGATACCTCAAAAGCGATCAAGGAATACAATCCCGAGCTGGAGATCACCTGCTGCGTGCACGCCACGCTTAACTCCTACTATGTGACCGAACTGCGAGGCTATGACAACTGGGAAATGGTGGCGGCATGCCCGTATTTTGATGTGTTTTCCACCACTATCATCAACTGGACGCTGCCCGAAAGCTTTTTCCGTGAGATCACCGAGCGTACCGTTGCCGTGGCGAAAAAACACGGCAAGCAATCGGAACGCTGGCTGATGGGCTATAACAAGCGGCCCGACGATTTTTCCCAGATCGATAAGGTGGTGGATATGTACGAGGAACTGGGTGTCGACCGCTTGGCGACTTGGACGTATCGAGGCGGCTACGGTACCAGTGTGGCCGCCAAGGATCCGCTGGAGCTGTGGGACAACATCGGCAGAAACTACAAGAGAGTTTTGAAAGGGTCATGATGAAAGGAGAACACAATGGCTATGAATGATTTTGGGTACTACGCGGCCGTTCTTGCCAATTTGGAGAAGGTCAACGCCACACAAGGTGAACATATAAAAAAAGCAGCGTCGCTGATGGCGGACGCCATTGCCGACGATCGGCTGATCAGCGTGTACGGCGGGGGAGGACACACTACCTTATGTATGGGAGAGATGTTTTTCCGCGCCGGCGGATTGGCGTGCATCAACCCTATCATGGAAACGGGACTCTCGGTGTTCAATCAAGCCCTCAAGTATCTGGAACTGGAGCGCACCGTCAACTACGGCAGCGCTATTATGAAATACTACGATCTCAAAAAAGACGATGTGCTGATCCTTTTCCACAACATCGGCATCAATCCCGCCACCATCGACGCGGCGCAGGAAGCCAAGCGGGCCGGCGCCAAGATCATCGCCGTTTCCTCCTCCTTCTGGCAGAACGAGATGCCCGCAGATCATTTTATCCGCCATCCCAACGGCA
>JAFVQV010000076.1 GCA_017504645.1 Clostridia bacterium
GCCCATACAATTGGAGACCGGCAAACCCATTTTGATGCTTAAGCGACGACTGGAAAAGCGCATTTACGCGCGAAGAAAGGGGAAGGAGCAGCCATGATCGCACGATTCGGTCCTGCCGGTAACGGCGACGCTTTTTATGCCGCCGGCAAAAAAAGCACGCTGGAAGCCCCTGCGTGGTTACAGGAACAAGGCCTTACCGCATACGAATATCAGTGCGGGCGTGGCGTGCGCGTGTCGGAAGAAACGGCACGGGCGTTGGGTGAACAGGCGGCGGCACACGATATCCAATTGTCGCTGCACGCGCCGTATTTCATTTCTTTGGCTTCTGCGGAACCTGAAAAGCGGGATAATTCCATTCGCTATATTTTAGAAAGTGCCCGCGCGGTTACGCAAATGGGCGGCACCCGCATTGTCGCACATCCCGGTGGATTGGGTGGGTTATCCCGTGCGGATGCTACTGCTTTGGCATCGGAGACCTTGCGCCGCGCGCAGTTAGCGTTGGATGAGCAAGGCTTGTCGTCGGTGCGTATCTGTCCCGAAACCATGGGTAAGATCAATCAACTGGGCGATCTGGACGAGGTATTGCAGTTCTGCCGTATTGACGAACGCTTTTTGCCTTGTATCGATTTCGGGCATCTTAACAGCCGCACAGGCGGCGGCTTGAATAGTGAGGAAGCCTTTGCTGCGCTGTTGGATCGGCTGCACAATGAACTGGGCGCCGAACGTGCTTCCTGCTTCCACGCCCATTTTTCTAAGATCGAATATACCAAGGGCGGCGAAAAATGTCACCTGACCTTTGCGGACGAGGTATACGGTCCCGAACCCGCACCGCTGATGAAGCTGATCCGCGACCGCGACTTGACGCCTACATTTATTTGCGAATCAGACGGAACGCAGGCGGAGGACGCCCGTACCCTGATGCAGTTGTATAAAGGAGAATTAGTATGACAAACAAATTGGAACGGCTTTCCGCTTGCCTGCCTGACGCTCATACAGGCGCGTTGGTAGCGGCACCTCATAACCTGTGCTATCTGACGAGTTTTCCGTCGGGGGACAGTTGGATTCTGCTGACAGCTGAGAAAAACTACTTTCTCACGGATTTCCGGTATATTGAGATGGCACAAGCGACGGTAGTGGGTGCCGAATGCGTGATGATCAGTCGCCTTACCCAAACGTTGGCAGAACTGGCGGAGCATCATGATCTGGAACGCATTTTCCTGGAGGCAGGGGAGACCTCGTTGGCACAGGCGCAAACGCTTGCCAAGGGTGTTCCGCAGGTTACCTTTGAAACCGGTGACGAGTTGGATAACTGGTTGCGGGACATGCGTGCGGTCAAGGATGAGGAGGAAATTCGTCGTATCGAAGCGGCTCAGCGCATTACGGAGGCGGGTTTTGATCATATTCTGCCCTACATCCGCGAGGGTGTTACCGAGCGGGAAGTGGCGCTGGAACTGGAATTTTATATGCGTCGGCAGGGCGCACAGCGGGTGGCATTTGATTTCATCGTGGTGTCGGGTGCCAATTCGTCGCTGCCCCATGGGATCCCCTCTGACAAACCTATTGAACGCGGCGATTTCATTACCATGGATTTCGGCGCGGTGGTGGATGGCTACCATTCCGATATGACCCGTACCGTGGTATTGGGTTGTGTCACAGAGGAACAACGCTTTATTTATGATACGGTACTGAAGGCACAGCAGGCATCCTTGTCGGTGCTGAAAGCGGGTCTGCCTTGTCTGCAGGGCGACGCGGCGGCACGGGATATTATTGCTGCCGCCGGCTACGGTGACCGTTTCGGTCACGGAACGGGCCATGGCGTAGGCGTTCAGATCCACGAAGGGCCCCGTCTTTCTCCTGCGGCGGGCGATGTCATCCTGCAAGCGGGCAACGTCGTAACGGTGGAACCCGGCATCTATCTGGAGGGACGCTACGGCGTGCGCATTGAGGATATGGCGCTGATTACTGAGGACGGTTGCCGTAATTTGACCCACTGCCCGAAAGAACTGATCATTCTTTAACAACGAGAAGCACCGCTCACGGCGGTGCTCCTTTCATATTCCGGACGGACAGGACATATACTGTACCAAATTGTACGACGGGAAGTGTTTGTCATGTTTGTGTTTTCTATCAAAGCGGGAAAAAAACAAGTGTATGCCACCTTGGCGTGCGTGGCCATGGTGGCGGTGATCGTGGTGGCGGCGCTGTTGTCTCCGACCGCATCACAGCCTATGGCCGGAAAACCCTCTGTCAATTTGAGCGCTGCACCAGAGGAGGAACGCGCACAGCTGCTTAAAAATCTGGGGTGTGAGACCGATAATCAAGCTCCGGATGTGCGGGAAGTGCGAATTCCTGATGAGCCGGACGAGGTGTTTACGCGGTACAACGAGCTGCAAAAGCAATCCGGCATGGATCTGGAACGCTGCTTGGGAAAGCGAGTGAAGGTGTATACCTACCATGTTTTAAACAGTGCTGAAAGTGGTACGGCTCAAGCGAATTTGTACGTGTATAACGGCAAAGCCGTGGCAGGTGATATCACCGTTCTCGGTGAAAACGCGGTGTCCCAACCGCTGTTTCCGCTGTTGTAAAAGCCAGGAAACTGTGGTACAATAACGCCGAGGTGTTAGTATGCTTCAGCG
This sequence comes from Clostridia bacterium, assembly GCA_017504645.1. Classification (GTDB taxonomy): domain Bacteria; phylum Bacillota; class Clostridia; order Oscillospirales; family Acutalibacteraceae; genus RGIG3009. The sequence continues at coordinate 2,637 of JAFVQV010000076.1, forward strand.
TTTGGATAAATTGATCGCATCCCAAGGGACGATGAGCCGTAGCGAGACCACGCGTCTGATCCGCTCGGGACAGGTGACGGTGGACGGGGTGGTATGCCGTGATCCCGCTGCCAAATACGACGGGGACGTATGCTGCATAACCGTGGCGGGGAAGCCGCTGGACTATCAGCAATTCGTGTATCTCATGATGAACAAACCGGCGGGGGTGCTGTGCGTATCCCGTGATCCCCGTGTGGAAACGGTGGTAGATTTATTACCGCCCGAACAAAAGCGAAAGGGCTTGTTTCCCGCAGGGCGGTTGGATAAGGATACCGTTGGGCTAGTGATTCTCACCGACGACGGGGATTTTGCCCACCGTATGCTGGCGCCCAAGAAGCATGTTTCCAAATGTTACCATGTACGGTTGGACGGGCCGATCACACAGGCGGATATCGAGGCGTTTCAAAGCGGCATCACACTGGCAGACGGGACGCCATGCCGCCCGGCAGAGCTTCGCCTGTTAGAGGGCGGGGATGAGCCGTTGGCGGAGATCATCATCACCGAAGGGCGGTACCACCAGATCAAGCGTATGTTCGGTACGCGGGGATTAGGGGTGACATGGCTCAAGCGGGTGTCCATCGGTCGGCTGCAATTAGACCCCCGTCTTGCGGAGGGGGAAAGCCGATGGTTAACCCCTGATGAGTGCGCTCAGGCCTTCCTTTCGTGATTTTTCGACTTTTGTTCAAGATAAATAAATTGTTAAAAAAAGTTTGTGTATTATTGGGATGGCACAGAGTGAAAATTTTTGCTAAAATAGGGACAGTATAATAGTGTGTCAAAATGTAGCTGCACGCTACAGAAAGATGGAGGTCTTCTCAAATGGCAAGTTTGTCTTTAAAGGGGATTTATAAAAAATATCCCGGCGGTGTTGTCGCGGTTTCCGATTTCAATCTGGAGATCAAAGACAAGGAATTTATTATCCTGGTTGGTCCCTCCGGTTGCGGTAAATCTACGACCCTGCGTATGATCGCAGGTCTGGAAGAAATTTCCGACGGTGAACTGTACATCGGTGACCGTTTGGTCAACGACGTTGCTCCTAAAGATCGTGACATCGCCATGGTCTTCCAGAGCTACGCTCTGTATCCCCACATGACCGTGTATGA
>JAFVQV010000077.1 GCA_017504645.1 Clostridia bacterium
GTGGGGAAATCCGCTGTACCGCTATGAGGTCATGGAGCAGGATGGTTTTTCATGGTGGAAGCGGCGCATGGAGCATTGTGCACGCCTGTACGACGTAGTTCGTGTGGACCATTTTATCGGGTTTTGCCGTTACTATGCCATACCGGCCACGTCGGATTCGGCGGCAGAGGGTGAGTGGCACGAGGCACCGGGAAAACGGTTGACCGATGCCTTGGACAGTGTGTCGGGTAACTGCAAAATCATCGCAGAGGATCTGGGGGTCATACACCCCTCCGTCCGTCGATTGCTGAGGCAGACGGGGTATCCCGGCATGCGCATTTTGCAGTTTGCTTTTGACGGGGATCCGCAAAACGAATATCTGCCTCATTGCTATACTGCCAACACCTTGGTATACGGTGGTACCCACGACAACGAAACCTTAGTGGGATTCTGTGGGCATGTGCGAGGCAAGCAAAAGCGGTTTATGCTGGATTATCTCGCTGTGAAGCGGATGGATCAGGTGCCTCAGGCGTTGGTTCGTGCCGCCTATGGCAGTGTGGCGGACGTGGCGATCTTTCAGATGCAGGATGTTTTGTGCTTGGATAACAGTGCTCGCATGAATACGCCGTCCACATTAGGGGGAAACTGGTGTTGGCGAATGAAGTCGGAACAGTTAACGGACGCTTCGGCACAGCGGCTGCGCCGATTATCGGAAATTTACGGGAGAGGATGACATCCGATGGGGAAAACGGAATTTGAAAAACAGGTAGAGCAGTGCTTGCGCACCATGGCTCACACCGACATGGCCAGCGCTACGGCAACCCAACTGTATCATGCAGTTTCTGCGGCGGCAATGGAGCGGCTGTATCCACAGTGGAAAGGGGAAAAGCCCACAGAGACAGGGAAGCGAGTGGGGTATTTTTCTGCCGAATTTTTGATTGGGCGCATGGTGGAGGCTAATTTGCTCAACATGGGGCTTTTAGAGGAGACGGCTGCTTTACTGCGCGACCGCGGTGTGGAGCCCACGGTGTTTGAGGAGATCAACGATGCGGCACTGGGCAACGGTGGCTTGGGTCGATTGGCGGCGTGCTTTCTGGATTCTGCCGCCACACAGGGGATCCCCTTGGACGGATATGGGATCCGTTACCGATACGGATTGTTTCGCCAAACCTTTAAGGATGGGTTTCAGCAGGAGACCGCCGACGATTGGACGCGGTTTGGTGATCCGTGGTCGGTGCGCTGTGAGAACGAGGCGGTGACCGTTTCCTTTGGGAGAGAGACTGTACGTGCCGTGCCCTATGATATGCCGGTAATCGGATACGGAATGCGCACCGTCAACACTCTGCGTTTGTGGCAGGCGGAGGCGGTAGTACCCTTTGATTTTGCGCTGTTTAACAGCCAAAAATATGAAAAGGCGATGAGGGAGAGTACCGACGCTGCTACCATTACGGCGCTGCTGTATCCCAATGACGATACGGATAAAGGGAAAAAACTGCGATTGAAGCAGCAATATTTCTTTTGCAGTGCTTCGCTGCAGGATATCTTCCGCCGATATAAGCAACAATACGACAACGACTTTACCCATTTTGACGAGGCCTATGCCATTCAGTTGAACGATACGCATCCCGTTATTTCCATTCCCGAATGTATTCGTTTGTTGGTAGAGCAGGAGGGGCTGCCCTTTGACACGGCGTTGGATATTGCCCGCCGCACCTTTGCCTATACCAATCACACGATCATGCCGGAGGCACTGGAAAAGTGGAATGTGAAGCTGTTTCGCGCGGTGCTGCCGCAGCTGTATCGGTATGTGGTGCGTATCCACGAAGCACTGATAAAGGAACTGAAAGGCAAAGGTGTGGATGATCCTGCGGGATACGGTGTGATCGACGGAGAGCAGATACACATGGCGCGCATGGCGATCTTTGCGACCCATTCCACCAACGGAGTGGCAAAGCTGCATACGGAACTGCTTAAAACGACGGTGCTGCCGAACTGGTATCGTCTTTATCCGGAGCGGTTTAACAATAAGACCAACGGCATCACTCAGCGGCGGTGGTTGGCGCTTGCCAACCGTGAGCTGGCAGGGCTGATCACCGACACCATCGGCAGCGGTTGGCTGACCGATTTGGAGCATCTGCGGGATCTGGAGCCCTATGCCGCCGATCCCATGTTTTTAAGTAAGCTACGGGAGATTAAAGCGGCCAAAAAGCAACAGCTGGCGGCGTATATGCAAAAGCGGGACGGGATCCGCCTAAAAACTAATTTTATGCTGGATGTACAGGTAAAGCGGCTTCATGAGTACAAACGGCAGTTGCTCAATGCGTTTTCGGTATTGGATGTGTATTTTGGTATCCTGGACGGGCGGATCACCGAGCACACGCCTACGGTATACTTGTTTGGTGCTAAGGCTGCTCCGGGATATCGGCGTGCCAAGGGAATCATCAAATTTATCAATGAGATCGCCTGCCGCGTCAATCACGATCCTGCGGTGGCGGATAAAATGCAGGTCATTTTTGTGAGCAACTACGATGTGTCTTATGCGGAAAAGATCATTCCCGCCGCCGATGTATCCGAGCAGATCTCTACTGCCGGGACTGAGGCATCCGGCACGGGAAATATGAAGTTTATGCTCAATGGAGCCGTTACCTTGGGCACCTATGACGGCGCCAATATTGAGATCGTTGAACAGGCGGGAGAGGAAAACAACTATATTTTCGGTGCCCGAGTGGAGGAACTACGGAACCTTGCCGAAAGCGGATATACACCGCAGGAATATATGGAATCACAGCCGCGGCTGGCGCGGGTGGTCAGCACGCTGATCGACGGTACCTTTGACGATGGGGGAACGGGGATGTTCAAGGAACTGTACGAATCCTTATTGCAAGGGGCCTCGTGGCACAGGGCCGATCAATATTTCCTATTTCGGGATTTTGCCGAGTATTGCGATGCCCGCGAACGCATCAACCGCGATTATCGGGATCGGCGAGGCTTTGACGCTAAATGTTTGCAAAACATCGCCGCCGCCGGCTATTTTTCCAGTGATCGTACCATTTTGCAA
>JAFVQV010000078.1 GCA_017504645.1 Clostridia bacterium
CCTCAGGATCGATGCTGACCACCAACCGCCTCAGGGTATACATCTGGGACGGCCGCACCGCACACAGCAGCACCTGCCGATCTTCACCGCTGTAGGCGCCGCGGCTGCTGAGCTTCGTCACCCCGCGGGACAGGCGAGTCAGGATGGCCTGCGCGATCTCTTCCTCGTGCTTGCTCATCACCATGACCAGCTTACCGGCGTTACCGCCGTACACCAGTGCATCCATAACGCGGGAGGACACAAAGATTAAAATGATCGCATGCATGGCGGAATATACGTCGCGGAACACAAAAGCCGCTACCGCCACCACCACGGCATCCACAATGAGGATAAACCGCCCGATGGGAATATGAGGCATGCGCCGTTCCAGCAGTCGGGCCACGATCTCACTGCCGCCGGTGCACGCTCCCCGCATATACAACAGTCCCAAGCCAAAACCCATCAGCACACCACCGAAAATGGGCACCAGCAGGGAATCGTCCACAAAATGGGGCACATAGGGTTCCAGCACGTCCACCACCAAGGATACCCACACAGTACAGATCAGCGTGCGCACCGTAAAGGATCGCCCACCGCGAAACCACGAAGCGATGAGCAACGGCACATTCATCACCAAAATGGCGGCGCCGATGGGGATCTGCTCCACCAAATAATTCAGCACCGTCGCCACACCGGTCAATCCGCCGGGGGCGATATGGTTGGGGACGGTGAAAATGTTGACCGACAGCGCATAGGCCGTACTGCCTATTAAGTAGCAGAACATATCGATAAAAAATTGCTTAACACTGTCGCGAGTAATACGGCGGGGCTTCCTTTTACGGTCAGACCGTTGCTTCTTCAACCGCGTCGCACTCCTTTTCATCCAAAGTCAGCAGGAACAGTTCTCGCACACGCGCCATCTGGCCCGACAGATACAGATACCCAAACAGCGCCTCCAATCCCGTGGCCTTGTGATAACCGTTGCCGCTGCGGGAGGTGTGGGCGTTGCGCCCGCGGCGATAGACCGCCCCTTCCTGCTCAGTCAGATGGGGATAGATCTTTTCCAACGCCTCCGCCTGTGCTTCGGCACGCACCTGCGCCACCGACAGCTTGTGCAGCTCTTTGTTGGGGCGATTTGCCATGGACACCAATCGTTCCCGCACCATCAATTCGTACACCCCGTCCCCCACAAATGCCAGGTTTAGGGGACTGACCGTACGCAAGTCCACCTCCATGGGTAAAAGCCGTTCCATGCCCATGCTCCTTTATATTAGAATATGAAATCAAATTCCAGATCGTAGATACTGACGGTGTCGCCTTCCTGTACACCCGCTTCTTCCAGTTTACGAATGACACCGCTGGATTGCAACACCTTTTCGAAATATTGCAGCCCGTCGGAATCGTGAACGTCCACCGTCTGCAGCAGCTTTAGCAGCCACTCACCCTCCACGAAAAACACGCCGTCGTGATTTTCGATGCGCACCTCGTGGGCATCCACCGCGGAGAAATCCTCCATCGGCACGGGCTCGGCCTCAAATTCACGGATAGGCGGCAACTGCGCCAATTGCGCGGCACAGTGATCCACCAGTTCTTGGGTGCCGTGGGCGATGGCCGCCATCAGCGGAAAATACGCATACCCGCGTTCCCGCATGGCGTTCTCAAACGCCGCCAACTGCTCGTCGGTGGCAAGATCGCACTTGTTTCCCGCCACGATCATGGGGCGGGAGGCCAATTCGGGGTTAAACTTTTTCAACTCGCTGTTGATGGTATCAAAATCCGTCAACGGATTCCGTCCCTCGCTGCCTGCCACATCCACCACATGGATCAGCAAACGACAACGCTCCACGTGCCGTAAAAACTCGTGGCCCAGACCTACGCCCTCGCTGGCACCCTCGATCACGCCGGGGATATCCGCCATCACAAAGGACGCGCCCTGCGCCACCCGCACCACGCCCAACACCGGCGTAATGGTGGTGAAATGGTAGTTGGCGATCTGAGGCTTGGCCTCGCTGACCACGGAGATCAGGGTGGATTTTCCCACGTTGGGGAAGCCCACCAGCCCCACGTCGGCCAACAGCTTCAGTTCTAAGCGCAGTTCATATTTTTCACCGGGTATGCCGGGCTTGGCAAACCGCGGCACCTGTCGGGTCGGCGTGGCAAAATGGTGATTGCCCCAGCCACCACGACCGCCCTTGGCGGCAATGAAAGGCTTGTCCCCCGACATATCCGCCATCAGCCGTCCGGTCTGATTATCGTAGATCAGCGTTCCGCGGGGCACGGGAATGATGGTATCCTCCCCCGCCTTACCGCTGCTGCGTTTGGTACCGCCTTGACCGCCTGTGGGCGCGGTGAATTTCCGTTTATAGCGAAAATCCGACAGCGTGTTGTTGCCGTCCTGCGCCACAAACACGATATTACCGCCGCGACCGCCGTCACCGCCGTCGGGACCGCCCGCCGCCACGTATTTTTCGCGATGGAACGAAACCGCACCGTTGCCGCCGTCCCCCGCCTTGACCTGAATAATGGCCTTGTCAATAAACATACTTTTCGTTTCCTTTTTATTACTTTGCCTTTATTATACACGAAAACCGTAAAAATAGGCAATACCCATCTCTTTTTTCACAAAAAAGAGCCTTGCCGTGTTGTCGGCAAGGCTCTTTCGTGTTGCTTACTGTTCGGTCGCGTAAACGCTGACGCGTTTGCGATCCTTACCCACGCGCTCGAAGCGGACAGTACCGTCCACCTTGGCATACAGGGTATCGTCCGAACCGATGCCCACATTCACACCGGGATGGATGTGAGTGCCGCGCTGACGGTACAGAATGTTACCGGCCAGCACAAACTGACCGTCGGCACGCTTGGCGCCGAGGCGCTTGGACTCGGAATCACGGCCGTTCTTGGTAGAACCCATACCTTTTTTATGAGCGAACAGCTGGATGTTTATTTTCAGCATGTTGTTACACCTCCGTTTGTTGTATCTGAATAAATTGGGGATACTGGGCCGCCAGCTCTTTCAAATGAAGCTGAAGCCCTTGCAGCAAATGCTGCGCTTTGTCCGTGTCGGCTTCGGCAACCGTTACGCACAACGCTCCGTCTGCCTGGTGAATATCCGCGTGACAACCGCACACTTCGGTGAGGGTGTTCGCCGCCATATACACCGCGGAGGAGACCGCCGCACACACGATGTCCCGCCCACACGCCGCCGATCCGGAATGTCCCTGCACGTCAAAGCCGCACAGAACGCCTTTCCGTTTCAGCATGGCCGCGCAAATCATGCTTCCTCAGCGGGAGCCTCCGCCTTGGGTGCGCGGGGAGCTCTGGCATGGATGCCTTCGATCTGCACCTTAGTGTAGGGCTGACGATGACCCATAGCGCGCTTGCTGCCCTTCTTGGGACGATAGGTGAACACGGTGATCTTCTTGCCTTTGCCGTTCTTCAGGACCTTCGCGTCAACATACGCGCCCTTCAGATACGGAGAACCGATCTTCAGTTCCTTGTCGTTGTGGAGAGCCACAACATTTTCCAGTTTGATCTGGGTGTCTTCAGCAGCGTCCAGCTTTTCGATGAACAGAACATCGCCGTTCTGCACCTTGTACTGTTTGCCGCCGGTTTCGATGATGGCGTACATACTCGTACCAACCTTTTCTATAGACTCGCTACGCTCGGGCGGAGGAACTCACTTGTGGCATTTTGCGCATGACAAAATACCGCCCGGAATATGCGGCAACGGTTATTGTAACATAACTTGTAAAGCCTGTCAACACCTTTTTTTACGGAATTTTCGTCCACTCTTTCCGTCAGAAAATCAGCGCATACAAGGGGCACAGCAGCAGCGGCAGGAACACCGCCGGCAGAAAATTCGCCACCTTTATCTTGGTAATGTTCAAAATATTCAGCGCCAGCGCCACAATAAGCAGCGATCCCACGCAGGTCATTTCCGCCACCACGACATCGTTGAGATAGGGCGCGACCACCTGCGCCAGCAGAGCGATCCCGCCTTGATACATCAGTATCGTCACACAGGACAGCAACACGCCCCACCCCAGTGTGGCACCAAACACGATGGACGAGATCAGATCCAGCACCGATTTGAGATACAGCGTCTCGTGATTTCCTGTCAAGCCGCTTTGCAGAGAACCTACGATGGTCATGGTCCCCACACAAAACAGCAGACTGGCGTTAACAAAGGCTTTCGCCACCGTCGGTGTGTCGCCGTTTGACTTGGTCAGCTTGCGCTCCACCGCCTGACCCAACCGCTCCAAACGGGCATCCAGGTCCAACAGTTCGCCGATCACCGCGCCGATAGCAAGAGACAGGATGGTCACCAGCATCTGCTTACCTGCCAGGCAGCCGTCAATCCCAATGTACAGCACACACAGCCCCACACCGATCATCAGCGCCTTGGTAATGCGCTCGGGTATTCCTTTATTCAGCAGCAAGCCTACCGTTCCGCCTACCGCCACGGCTAACACATTGACGATGGTCCCCCATAAAGCACTCATAAAAATCTCCTTGCCGTATAAAAATAATAAAATATTACTATTTGTTTATAAAAAATATATTCCTACTGCTGATTTTGTGGTACAATAAGGTATCTTTTCGTGAAAGGAGCGGTCGTATGGCTCGATCCCGCCGCCGCATTTCGTTGTTGGATGAGTTGCGGGGACTTTCCATCGTGCTGATGGTGTTTTTCCACGCCTTTTACCTCATCGGCTACGAGTTCGACATCGAATTCTTTCAGGAACTGTACGCGTTCTTCTCACCGGCACAGCCGTATTTTGCGGGATTGTTTATCTTTATCTGCGGCATCTCCTGCAACCTGTCTCACAGCAATGTCAAGCGCGGCTTGCTGCTTGCCGGTGTGGCGGCACTCATGTCTATGGTGCTGTGGTGCGCCGTGTGGTGGCGAATGCTCAGCCCCGGAAACTACATCTGGTTCGGCATCCTTCACCTGCTGGCCGTGTGTATTTTGCTGTATGCGCTGCTACGCCCCACGCTGAAATACATTCCGCCCCTTCTGGGCGTGCTGTTTTGCCTCGTCCTGTTCGTCCTGTGCTACCATATCCCCTACGATCAGGGCGGTTATTTCGGCCTTCGCGGTCTGTTCACCGTCAGCGTTCCCATGGCCGCCACCGACCACCCGCTGCTGTACCCCTTCGGTCTGTGTCCGGTTTCCGTCTGCGGCGATTATTTCCCGCTGTTGCCGTGGTTTTTCTGTTTCTTGGGCGGCAGCTTCGTCGGTGTATGGGCGACGCGGGGCAAATTCCCCAAATGGACCTACCGTTGCCTCTTTCCGTGGCTGGCCGCCATGGGACGGCACACCTTGCTGATTTATCTATTCCATCAACCGATTCTGTACCTCCTGTGCGAGGTCATTGGTTGGCTGATTCGCCGCATTTTTTGATAAAAAGGACAGCGCCGTATGCGCTGTCCTTTTTTATTCCAGATATCGTAGGGCATCTGTTTTTTCTAACGTCCACGCCAACAGACAACCGCCGATGGCACACGCGCCGCACTGTCCGATGGCGACCCACAGCACGTGAAGTCCCCAAGGCAGTCCGCCGTACACATAGTACAGCTCTGTCCCCACGATGAAGGCGTTGAACACTATCGGCGGTAAGGTGGCAAGCAACGGCAGCCGCCCCACCCGCACCTTACGAAAAGCGTAGGTAAGCCATGCCGCCATCCCCGTTGCCGCCGTACCGAACAGCAGATCCCAACCACCCGCCGGATTAGCGCCCATGGAGAGCCCGATCAGGTTGGATAAAAAGCAACCTACCGTCAAGCCGGGAATAGCTGCCGGCATATACACCGGCAGCACCGTCAGCAATTCCGACACGCGAAACTGCACCATACCGAAACTCAGCGGCTGGATCAGCAGGGTCAGTGCCGTATACACAGCGGCAACCAGTCCCGCCTGTGCCAGCTTCACCGTTCGGTTTTGTTTCATATTCGATTCCCCCGTAGTTTTGTTTAAGGTCAGGATGGTTTCGAACTGACCGTTTTTGTTTATCCCTTGCGGATCACGTCAATGCCCATGTAGGGGCGCAGCACCTCCGGCACGGTCACAGAGCCGTCCTCGTTCTGGTACTGCTCCACGATAGCGGGGATCACACGGCTGGTCGCCAGACCCGACGCGTTGAGCGTGTGGGCAAACTGCAGCTTACCGTCCTCGTCGCGGTATTTGACGTTGCCGCGGCGTGCCTGATACTCGCGAGCATTGGATGCAGAGCTGACCTCCTTGTAGATCTCCATACTGGGGATCCACACCTCGATATCGGAGGTACGGGCCATGGAGAAGGAGCAATCTCCTGCCGCCAGTTTGCTGAGGCAATAGTGCAGACCCAACTTCTGAACCAGGCGTTCCGCCTTGCCTACCAATTCCTCAAACGCGGCATCGGAGCCGTCAGCGGTGGTGTATTGCACCATTTCCACTTTGTTAAACTGGTGTCCGCGGATCATGCCGCGCTCTTCGCTGCGGTAGCTACCCGCCTCACGGCGATAGCAGGGCGTGTACGCAATGTATTTGCGGGGCAGCTCGTCCTTGGTCAGGATCTCATCCCGATGCAGGTTGACCAGTGCCGTTTCAGCGGTAGGCAACATGAATTTTTTGTCGGAGCTGGTCGGATTTTGGATCCAATACACCTCATCCGCAAATTTCGGGAACTGTCCCGCCACATATCCGCAATCGTAGCCCAGCATATGCGGGGGCAAGATCAACTCATAGCCGTCATTAATGTGCTCGGTAATGAAGAAATTGAGCAGTGCCCACTCCATACGGGCGCCCCAGCCGCGATATACCCACGACCCGTTACCCGCCAGCTTGGCGCCGCGCTCATAATCGATCATACCCAAACTTTCGCACAGGTCTACGTGATTCTTAATGGGGAAATCAAAGGTGGGCTTTTCACCGAAATAGCGCACCGGCTGGTTATTTTCCTTGCCACCGGCCGCCAGATCGGCATCGGGCAGGTTGGGGATCGCCAGCAACAGATCCTTTTGCTTGGCTTCCAGTTCACCGATAGCCGCATCGTCCTCTTTGATCTTGGCGGACAGTTCTTTCATTTCCGCCATGATGGCCGACACATCGCCGCCCGCCTTTTTGATCTGGGGAATCTGCTTGGAAGCCGCATTCTGCTTAGCTTTCAGCGCATCGTTTTCACCGGACAGACGGCGACGTTGAGCGTCGATGTCCAAAATCTCGTCAATGACCGCATCCAGATTCATTTCGCGCTTGCGTACAGCCGCTTTCACAAATTCCGGATCGTTACGAATCAATTTAATGTCTACCATACTTCTCTACCCCTTTTATTCCTGCGCGGCAACCTGATTTGCCAACGCTTGTAAGTCCTCTTTGCTGTAAAACTCGATCTGTAAAACGCCGTTGTCCCCTTTGTTGACAACTCTCACCTTGCGTCCCAGCTGTTCGGCAAGAGCCAGCTCCACCTCATCGAACAGGCTGTCACGCCGCGAATGAGTTTCTTTTTTGGGAGACGTGCGGGCGGCTTTTGCCATCTTTTCCAGCGCCCGTACCGACAGATCGTTCTGTATCGCCGCTTTGGCGGCGGCATCCCGTTCCTCTGCGGTTTCAAAGGACAGCAGCGCACGGGCGTGTCCTGCGGACAGGGAACCGTCTTTCACTAACGCCGCCAATTCGTTGGGCAACTGCAGCAGTCGCAGCGCATTTGCCACGGCGGGACGGGATTTGTTCACCGCTTTGGCGATCTCCTCTTGGGTCAGGTCGTACCTCTCCATCAGAATACGGTATCCGTCCGCCTCTTCAATGGGATTTAAGTCCTGCCGCTGCAGGTTTTCAATCAGCGCGATCTCGGCCGCCTCGCGGTCGGTCATCTCCCGCACCACCACGGGCACCTCGGACAACCCCGCCATGCGGGAGGCCCGCCAACGGCGTTCGCCCGCCACCAGTTGATAGGCGCCATTGGACAGCGGCCGCACCAGCAGCGGCTGTAGCACACCGTGCTGGGCAATGGAGGCCGCCAACTCGCCAAGGGCCGCATCGTCAAACTGCTTGCGCGGCTGAGCCTTGTTCGGCTCGATCTCGTGAATACTTAGGGTAACCGCTTTTCCTTGCTCTTCTACCGCGTTTTCGGCAAATAAAGCCTCCAGCCCTCTGCCCAAACCGCCGATCTTTCCCGCCATGTGCTGTCCTCCTATCGTTTCGCGATCAGCTCCTGCGCCAACGCATCGTATGCGCGGGCACCTTTGGAGCCTTTGTCGTAATAATTGATGGGTTTCCCGAAGCTGGGTGCCTCAGACAAGCGCACACTGCGCGGAATGGGCGTGGCAAACACCTTGCGTGGGAAAAATCGCTTAACCTCTGCCACCACCTGCTGCGTCAGGTTCAACCGCCCGTCGTACATGGTGAGCAGCACACCCTCCAAGTCCAACTGCGCATTGTATAACCGCTTCACCTGCCGTACCGTGGCCATCAACTGTGACAATCTCTCCAGCGCATAGTACTCACACTGGATCGGCACCAATAAGGTGTCCGCGGCACATAAGGCATTCAGCGTCAGCAGCCCTAAAGACGGCGGACAATCGATCAAAATGTAATCGTATTCGTCCCGCACCTGTGCCAACACGGCTTTCAGCCGATTTTCGCGGCGACTCAGTTCGACCATCTCGATCTCCGCCCCCGCCAGCTGAATACTGGAGGGAAGCACGTCCACGTTGCGGAACGGAGTGATCTGCACCGCCTTTTTCACCTCGGCAGAGCCGATCAACAGCTCGTAAGTGGAGCTCATCCCTTGCTTTTTAGCAATACCCATGCCGCTGGTAGCGTTCCCTTGGGGATCAATGTCTACCAGCAGCACTCGCTTTCCCGCTGCACCGAGAGCAGAGGTCAGGTTTACGGTAGTGGTAGTCTTGCCCACGCCGCCTTTTTGGTTGACGACGGCAATGATTTTGCCCATATCCTCTCCTCCTTTTGCGATATGCACCAGTATAACACACTTTTCCCTCGGTGAAAAGAGGATTTTACGAAAATTCCAATGTTTCACATGAAACAATTCAAAAAAAACAAGCGGGGATGTTTCATGTGAAACATCCCCGCTCTTTTAAATCCTCTTCTGTTTACTCTATCACGATCTCAATGGTCTTGATACCTTTTCTCTTGACACCAACCTCATCGGGAATAAAGAAGTCGCTGTAGGTAAGCAATGCTTTGTTATCCGCCAGCGGATAAATTGTGCAGTTGCAGCAGCTTCCCGCCCACTGCCAAAAATTCGGCCGTTGAGGCTTCTCATTTCCCAAGCCACTGCGGTCTTGTTCCGTCATGACCTCTACACACTCTGTCCAAGTTTTTCCGCCATCTTCGCTGGCATATACGTAAATGCCGGGACGCGTGATCACCGCCAAGGTCACACCGTTTTTAAGCTGCAACAGCTGAGGCAATGCACCACGGTCCTTGAAATATTCGGGCTTTGACCACGTTTTTCCGCCGTCGGTAGAACGAGAAAGGTACGTAGGACCCCAGGAGGGCGCATTATAGAACACGTCGCAGGTGCGCAAAATACAAAGCATCGAGCCATCCGGCATAAATTCCAAACACGGCTCGCTAAACCCGCCTTTCAGATGAGCAAACGGATCTTTTTCCTCGTCGAAATCCTTGTACGGAATATAGCCTTTCAGTTCCCAATGCTCCCCATTGTCGGTAGAACGCAGAATATACGCATTGCAGGTCCCTTCGTACACGCCGGTAAAGGGATTGGCACCAAGGAAGTTGTAATGAGCAATGTACAGCGATCCATCGGGTGCGACCTTGGGCTCACGGCACTCAAACAGACCGGCGTTTGACAGCATGATCTTTTCAAGATCTTTTTTCGCAACGTGGGAAGGTGGAAAGCTTTGAACGGTGCGATAGTTCCAATTTGCCTCGGCATATAGCTTTTCGGCTTGGGTCTCCCCTGCCTTCAGGCGATTCAGAACAAACCGTTTCTCAATGAGTTCGTCCGGAATGGCATCTAGCCAGTATACCTTTCGAATCTCTTCAAACACGTTGGTAACCGTGGTAATGGAGGTCGGTAATTGATTCGGCTTATCCGGCTTTTTAATAGAAAAATCGTCCGACGGTAGACAATGGATCAAATTTCCGCCTTCCTTAACCCCGTTCAAACTGGCGGGCGGGTTGCTGAGAGAGCGAATAACATCACCGTTTGGCAGAACGGTGCCCATCATGTCAATATCCGCCTTGGTGGCGTTGCGCCAGCTCGCGCCCTCGTCTTCAGATACCAACCATTTTTTTCCGCACCCTTCATCACCAAAGGCCATCCAGGAATCGTCGTCATCATGGATCGCCAGGCCGATATTCCCGTTTCTCATGGCGTACAATCGGGGAAATTGCACATATCCCCAACTAGACTCCTCAAACGTAGGGCCGAGATAAACCACCCTGTCATTTTGCAAGTTTAATTTCAATATCAACGACCTCCTTTTTTGCCGGATTATGTCACCCCCACTATAACACACCCCACCC
>JAFVQV010000002.1 GCA_017504645.1 Clostridia bacterium
AAAAGGCCATGGATCTGGTGAAAGAGACCGCCGTAAAGCCCACCAAGGCTAAGAAAACCGAAAAGGCGGATTAAATCTGAAAATTCGGACGATATTATGTAATATGAAAGGATGGATGGACATGAGTAGTTTGGTCCCTTATGTTGTGGAGCAGACCAGCCGCGGCGAACGCAGTTACGATATTTTTTCCCGTTTGCTCAATGATCGCATCATTATGCTGTCGGATGAGGTAAACGATACCACCGCTTCGCTGGTTGTGGCACAGCTGCTGTATCTGGAAGGACAGGATCCCGATAAGGATATCCATCTGTATATCAACAGCCCCGGCGGTTCCATTTCCGCCGGTATGGCGATCTACGACACCATGCAGTTCATCAAATGCGATGTTTCCACCATCTGCATCGGCATGGCGGCAAGCATGGGCTCGTTCCTGCTGGCGGCAGGTACCAAGGGCAAGCGCTTGGCGCTTCCCAACAGTGAGATCATGATCCATCAGCCGCTGGGCGGGGCCAAGGGTCAGGCGAGCGATATCAAGATCCAGGCGGAGCATATCCTGTTTATCCGCAACCGCATGAACACCTTGCTGGCGCAGATGACGGGTCAGCCCTTGGAGACCATCGAAAGGGATACGGACCGTGACAACTGGATGACCGCAGAGGACGCTGTCCGCTATGGTCTGATCGACAAGGTGATCGAGAAACGCGCTTGATAAAACCCACCTGAGAAAGGATAAACGCCATGTCGAACAACGAGGAAAACCGCACCATCAGCTGTTCCTTTTGCGGAAAAACGCAGGATGAGGTCTATCGTCTGGTAGCCGGTCCCGGCGTTTACATCTGCAACGAGTGCATCGAGCTGTGCAGCGATATTCTGGAGGGTGACGATCGCAAACCGCGCCGTCGCCGTCGGGAGGAAGAGGACTTTGTACTACCCACTCCCCGCGAGATCAAGCAGTCGCTGGACGAGTATGTGATCGGTCAGGAGGCGGCGAAGGTCGCTTT
Organism: Clostridia bacterium; assembly: GCA_017504645.1. GTDB lineage: Bacteria > Bacillota > Clostridia > Oscillospirales > Acutalibacteraceae > RGIG3009. The sequence goes on from JAFVQV010000002.1 coordinate 1,002, forward strand.
ATCCGTGGCGGTATATAATCACTACAAGCGCATTTTCCTGCACGATGAAAGCGATGTGGAACTGGGCAAGAGCAATGTACTGTTGCTGGGTCCTACCGGCGTGGGTAAAACCGCGCTGGCGCAGACGCTTGCCAAAACGCTGAATGTTCCTTTCGCCATTGCCGACGCTACCACGCTGACCGAGGCGGGGTATGTGGGTGAAGACGTGGAAAACATTCTGCTTCGCCTGCTGCAGGCCGCCGAAGGAAATGTGGAGCGCGCTGAGCGGGGTATCATCTATGTAGATGAGATCGATAAGATCGCCCGCCGCAGTGAAAATCCCTCCATCACCCGCGATGTCAGCGGTGAGGGGGTACAGCAAGCCTTATTGAAAATCTTGGAGGGTACGGTATCCAATGTTCCTCCCGGCGGCGGACGGAAGCATCCGCAACAGGAGTTCATTCAGGTGGATACCAGTAACATCCTGTTTATTTTGGGTGGTGCCTTCGACGGCATTGAAAAAACGGTGGAAAAACGCTTGTCCTCCGGTGCTATGGGCTTCGGTAACGAAGTGAAATCCAAAAAAGATCTGGAGCAGGGCGAAATGTATCGCCAGGTAGTGCCCCAGGATCTCATCAAATTCGGTCTGATCCCCGAATTGGTGGGTCGTATGCCGGTCATCACCGCGCTGCAGCCCTTGGATGTGGACGCACTGGTGAAGATCCTCAGCGAACCGAAAAACGCGCTGCTGAAGCAGTATGCCAGCCTGTTGGGTATGGACGGCGTGGAACTGGTGTTTGACGATGACGCATTGCGCGCCATTGCGGAAAAGACTCTTAAGCGCAACACCGGTGCTCGTGGCTTGCGTTCGGTTATGGAGGAGCTTCTCACCAATCTGATGTTTGAGCTTCCCTCCGATCACACGGTGGAAAAGGTCATCATCACCCGTGCCTGTGTGGATGACGGCGCTCAGCCCGAGCTGATCCGCGATCCGGAGAAAAAGCCGGTACGCATCAAGGCGACCGCCAAGAAAACGGGCAGCCGCAAAGCATCGGCGTAAATCGTACAACCACTGTCAGCAGGCGACCGCTTCACCGCGACCGGCTGCTGATTTTTTTAGATAGTATTTAGGAGTGAATAAAACTATGGGAGTGCAAAGACGCGTAGCCCGTGCCACCGTATATCCGGTACTGGCACTGCGTGGCCTGGTGGTATTTCCGCAGGTGACCTTCCACTTTGATGTGGCGCGAGAGAAATCCGTTAAGGCACTGGAAGCCGCGGCAGGCGGCGATCAGTGTATTTTCCTGGTTGCCCAAAAGAATATTGACGATATGGATCCTACCCCCGACGGTTTGCATGATGTGGGTGTGGTAGTCCGTATCCGTCAGGTGCTGAAAATGCCCGGTGATACCTTCCGCGTGAAAGTGGAGGGCTTGTACCGCGCCCGTATCCGTGAAATGCTGCAGGAAGAACCTTTCCTGCAGGCGGAGGTGCGGGAATGCTTGCAACGTCCCGTGGTGGAACCTTTGCTGGAAAAGGCGTATATACGGCAGTGCCGTACATATTTTGATCGCTATGTTCAGTTGGCGGAGGCGCCGCTGGACAACATCGATGAGATCGCAGGTGAATGCCGCCTG
>JAFVQV010000079.1 GCA_017504645.1 Clostridia bacterium
AATTTATCGCCGATGTGCGACGTAATAAACTCGGTCAGTTTCGGGTTTGCCTGACACAACCACCGACGGTGTGCAATACCGTTGGTCACATTGGTGAATTTTTCCGGCATCACGCTGTACGCATCGCTGAACACCGTTTCTTTGAGAATTTCACTGTGGATCTTCGCCACACCGTTCACCGCATGCGATGCCGCCACACACAGATTCGCCATTTTGACAACACCGTAACTGATGATCGCCATACGGCTGACTTTCTCCACGTCACCGCCCGTTGCTTCCATCATGGCGGCACCGAAACGGTTATTGATCTCGCACACGATCTGATGAATACGCGGCAACCGCTGACGGAACAGGTCTTCCGGCCAACATTCCAGTGCCTCTTTCATGACCGTGTGGTTAGTATAGGCCACCGTGCGGCAGACAATATCCCACGCCTTATCCCAGGTATAGCCGCACTCATCCAACATAATGCGCATGAGTTCGGGAATTGCCAACGTGGGGTGCGTATCGTTAATGTGGATCGCCGCCATGTCGGGCAGGTTATCCAACGTGCCGTACTGCTGCAGATGCCGTTGCACAATATCCTGTACCGATGCCGATGCCAAAAAATATTGCTGTGACAACCGAAGCGATTTGCCTTCGCGATGATTATCGGCAGGATAGAGTACCTGCGTAATTACCTCTGCCATCGCCTTTTGTTCCATAGCACGCATATACTCGCCTTGGTTAAACAGCGACATATCCATACCGGGTGCCGTTGCTTTCCACAAGCGCAACGTGGAAATGGCTTTGCCGTCTTTGCCGGCCACCATCATATCATAAGGTTGAGCGATCACAACCGTGGCATCATCATGTACCACATGGTGATAATCGCCGTCCCACCATTCGCGCACGTGTCCGTCAAAGCGGATCTCCTTGGCAAGTTCCGGGCGCGGCAACAACCAACACTCACCGCCGGGCAACCAGAAGTCCGGCAACTCGGTCTGCCAACCGTCCACCAACTTTTGGCGGAAGATACCACATTCATATAACAGCGAATACCCGATCGCCGGAATCGAAGCGGTTGCCAAACCGTCCAAAAAGCAGGCCGCTAACCGCCCGAGGCCGCCGTTGCCCAAACCGGCATCCGGTTCCAAACGATACAGCGCTTCCAACTTGATGCCGTACTCGCCCAGAAGTTTCTCCGCTTCCTCGGTCAAGTTCAGATTAAACAAGGTGTTCTTGAGCGAACGTCCCATCAAAAATTCCATACACAGGTAATACACCTGTTTTGCATCTTGCTTGTGTGCTTTGGAAATGTATTTCACGCGCGAAGCGCGCATCCGATCACGCAACACCAAAGCCAACGCTTGATAAAAATGCTCATGCGTTGCCCCTTCAGGCGTAACCGAAAATGCCGTCATCAGTTTTGCCGTCAACTCATCGCGCAAACCGTTCTTTGCCGAAGAACCCGTTTTAGCGTTTTTCTTTACAGCCGCCACCGTAACCGCTCCTTTTTTCAAAATATCATAGTCTGTTATTAGTATATACTACACGCGATATTTTTGCAAGACTTATTCATGATAGCCAATAAAAACCATGAAAACTCCCAAATATTCCCGCGTTTTTTGAAAAGTTGCACAAAAAACAAGTGCTTTTTCGTTGTAACACAGTCCCACTTGACATCACGCGCTTCCGTGCGGTACAATACACCGTAAGGAAGTGATCGTTATGCCCACACTCAACATCGAATTGGTAGAGCCGGAAATCCCGCAAAACACAGGAAATATCAGCCGCACCTGCGCGGCCACCGGCAGTCGCTTGCACATTGTTAAACCGATGGGGTTTACCATCGATGACAAAAAGCTCAAGCGCGCCGGCTTGGATTACTGGCACCTATTGGACATCACCTACTACGAGAACTTAGCCGAGTTTTTCAAAAAAAACGCCGGCCCGTTTTTCTATTTCACCACCAAGGGCACCCACATCTATTCCGACATCGACTATCCCGATGGTGCGTATCTGGTGTTCGGCAAAGAAACCGCCGGCCTGCCGGAGGAGCTGTTGCACGAGCATCCGGAATCCTGTGTCCGCCTACCGATGCTGGATGACGACGCCGCCCGTTCGCTGAACCTGTCCAACACCGTCGCCGTCGGCGTGTACGAAGTATTGCGCCAATGGGAATTCCCCGCCCTTCGCACCGCCGGTCATTTGACCGCCGTCTTTAAGGAAAGCCACGTCGGTACAAATACGCTCTACGTCGGAGAGAATATGTGTGGAAAACAGTACCGTTGTCTGATTCTTGATAGCCAAGAGAATATCGAGTATTTCTTTTCTGCCGACGGGATCGAGCGCCGAGGTTGGCTCGTCACAAATAAGAAGCTTCGGGCGAGAGAGGAGTGCCTGTGCAATACCCAAGCGTTGCTTCATACCTCGTGAAAAGCCTTTGATACGGTGCGTTTCATCAGCAAGACCAACAAGAGTTAGTAGCTCTTTTGTACGTTCTTCTACCTCCACACGGCTCATTCCCGCAATCTCACCACAAAAACGCAGATATTCTTTCGCTGTCATAAACGGATAGAATTCGGGCACATCGGGGAGATAGCCGATATATCGGTTGGTATCGGTTTGTCCATAAACCACTTTTTCTCCGTTAACAATAATCTCGCCCGAATCGGCCCTCAGAAGTCCGAGAACTGTTTTCATCGTGGTTGTCTTGCCCGAACCGTTTTTTCCTATAAAGCCATAAATGCTATGCTCCGGCACGGACAGATCAAGTCCTCTCAAAACCTCTTTATCGCCAAACCGCTTATGCAGACCGGTGATGCGTAGCATATCCATTAGGAATCATCCTTACCGAGAAGGAAATATAGGATCGGGCCGACAAAGTTCATCAGCACGATGGTAATAACCAGCCACAAAGCACGATTACCACGCTTATATGTCTTGTGAGTTAAAATATGATACAGTGTATATCCAA
>JAFVQV010000080.1 GCA_017504645.1 Clostridia bacterium
ACTACACGGTACAGAACGCCGGTGACGGTGGTGAGAAGACCTATGGTATTATGGCGCGTCAGGGCGCGGTGAAGCTGTACACGGCCAACGACCTTTGTTTTGTTTCAGGTAACGCGCGTGTGTCTCTTGCCTCTGGCACAGGGCATGGCTTGGTGATGAAAGACGGTACGGCAGTGCAGTGGCACGATCCCTTTGGCCGAGACGTCCGTGTCAGCAAGGTCACTATCAACGGCGCGGAGTACGAGCTGGAATTTAACAATTTCAAGTGGGCATCCCCCTGTACCTGTGACACCTTCCTGAAGCGCAGTAACACCAAAAAGGTGCTGGAGATTCCTGCGGGCAGTGAGGTGGTGTTGGAGGTGGCCCAAACCTCCAAGTCCAATTATTGTGACATTTATTTGATGGGCTTTAACGGCACCTGGACGGGCGTGGATGATCTGATCGGTCAATACCGACAGATGGTGACCTACCGTGGCAACGATCGGTATCTGGTCATTATCCCCAACTGGAACCCCGGCTGGACGGAGCAGATGACCGCCGCCTTTAAGACCGCCTTCGGCGATCATGCCTTGGATCTCATTGCCGGGTGCGCCAACGGCGGTACCGAAAAGGCCGGTGTCACACTGACTACGGCGGATAAATCGGCCATGAGGAACGACATGCTTCCGTGGAGCGCCAAGCTGTCCGGCCGAGAAAACGAAAACGACGTGCACCTCAGTGCTACCGGCTACAAGCTGCTCGCCTATGCCTTGCACGAGCAGGGGCAAAAGCTGAGTTTGTGGTAAGCAGATAGGCAAAACCATACTTTTTGGCTATCAAAAGTTACTTTTGGTAAAATCTGTTACTCTGAAACGCCAAACCAATTCGATTATTATTGCACTTTAAGACTAAAAACTTATCTTTTCGGTTCTACTCTTGCTGTCCTGTGCCACAATATGGTATAGTGATAGTGGTATTGGAAATTGGTGAATATTGTGTTATTTTTATCAAAAATAGCCAATATCTCCCAACCACAGTACCGAAAAAAAGGCGATCTTTCGCCCCAAATCATACGCTACGCCCTCTTCACGAAGAGTGAGCAATCTCTCGTGGGAGAGGGGTAACAAAATATTTCGCTTAAGGAGTGAAAATAATGACCTCGTTGAAATCTAAGCGTTTCCTAGCATTCCTTCTCTCCTGCCTGTTTTTGATCACCACCTTTGCCGGCACCGCCATGGTATCGGCAGAAACCACCATCACGGATAACGGTGACGGTACGTATACCCTGTCTACGGGTGAAACGTGGGCGATCGTCTCGACGAGCGCCGACGACATCTCGTATGACCTGAACGGCGACGGTACCGCCGACACGCTCAAGGTGTTTACCACCATGAATGCGGCGATGCTGGCATTGCAGAATGTCGCAAAGCCCCACATCGGTATCAATGGTGCACTGACGAAAGATGCTTCCAATACCGGCTGGGTAAAAATGGTAGATACGCTGTATGTTCGCGGTATTACTGACGATGCGTGCCTCACCGAAGGATATTATCGTCCTGTCTTCGCGACACCTGTTAACATTGATAATTTGAAGCTTTACGATACGGGCAACGATGCCGGTCAAACCATTCAATTTGCAAGTGATGTTACACTTGGCTCCGGGGTAACCTCTGATCAGGATTTTGTGAATTTGCTGATGATGACTTCTCCGAAAGAAGCGATGGTAAAAGAAGCTAAGATTGTCATCAACTCTCCCAGTTTGAAAGTCGGTTCTGTGTACCTGGTGGACCGTCATGGTGATTGGCTCCGCCCGGATCTCACTTACGGTGATGCAAATGATCCTTCGTTGATCGATATTACGATCAACGGATTGTCAGTTGTCAATCATTGGAAGGGCTGTATTTGGCTGAACAACTGGAATAGCAGCGCCATTACCTTTAACAGCAACTTGGTTTTGACCATAGATAGAATCAGTTACAGCTGGGGAAACAACCCCAAACGGTATGTACGCGGTGACAACGCCACGTGGAACGGCACGGTGACCGTGATTGCTAACAATAACATGGAAACCAGTGTTTATGAGACCTTCATGCCTCAGGTCGACTACTATGTGGATGCCGCTGAAGGTGTGTATGTGTACGTGACGGAGGAAACGAAGAAATCCGCCGTTCCCACCTTTGAGATCACCGTTCCCACCGGCACCATCCCGGTGATCAACGGTGCGAAATCCGCTACCCTGACCGACGGCAAGTGGTATTACACCCCCGCCGCCGATACCGATACCACCGCCATGGAAACGCTGACCGTTACCTATGAGGCAGCGCCCACCACGGTGGAGGTAAACGGCAACAACTGGGCGGTCGTTTCCGCCACCCCCGGCGTGACGGAGATGGAGATCGACGGCGAGACCGTCACCATCAACGCTTGCAGCTCTCTCAGCGCTGCTATGACCGCTGTTAAAGACCTGACGAACCCCCATGTGGGTGTTGTGGGTATCCTTTCCAGCGACAACAGCAAGACCAACAGCGTGACCAGTTCGAGCCTGATGACCATTTTAGGTCTGACCTCGGATGCACAGTTGACGGTGGACGGGATGTACAACGTCAATTTTAAATCGGATACCTATCTGGACGACCTGGTGATTTATTGCCAAAACACATATTTGGATTGTCTCCATTTTGCGGGTGGCAACGTAACGCTTGGCGATGGCGTAAAATCTCAACAAACCGGTTGGAGAGACCATTTGCTTGTCAGCTTTATCTACGATAATTCCAAGACAAAGCATGTGATTGATTATAGTTCTCCCATGCACCTCAAAAACTTCTCCTTGTTTGCTTCCGAATCCGGTTGGGTGAATGGGAAAACCTACGGCAGCGCGGAAACCCCCGCTTTGATCGAATGGAACATTCACCGGGGAAGCACGGTGGACCATGGTGGCAACTGGAATGGCGGCATCAACATGGGTAGCCGTGAAAACAAGACGATTACGGTCATTGGTAATGCCATCGTAACGATCGATAGCTTTACCTTTGACGGAAGCCACGGCGTTAAAGAGATCAATGGCGGCGGAAAGGGCGCAACGGACTCTGCCATCACCTACAACGGTACAGTATCGATCATCCAGAACAACGGCACGAACATTGCGGTTGCTGCCGGCTTCCAAGATCAGGTCGATTACCTGGTGAAGGTTGCTGCGGGCGGTTCCGTTGCTGTAACGGAAGCTACCAAAGAGGCGACCCTCCCCACCTTTGAGATCACCGCTCCTGCAGGCAAAACGCCTTTCGTAAACGGCGTGCAGGCAACACTGACCGGTGGTAAGTGGTATTACACCCCCGCCGCCGATGCGGACACCACCACCATGGAGACCCTGAACGTCACCTTTGAGGACTTCGACGTTACCATGATCAAGGGTGCCTCCATTCGCTTTAAGACCCCCGCAGGTATCCGCTTCGGTGCCAACCTCAACGGACTGGATGCGCTGACAGAAGCCGGCTACACCTATAAGGTCGGTATGCTGATCGCGGTCACCAACAAGCTGTCCGATATCGACTTTACCGCAGAGGCCATGGCCGATGCCGATGTGAAGTACCTCGATATTGAGACGAAGGTATGGAACATCACCCCTGCGGATGGCAAAGCGGTCGACTATCAGACCATGAATGTGGCGTACAACATTCCTTCGGAGCAATACGGCACCCAGCTGTCCGGCCGCGCTTATGTGGATGTGACCAAGGGCGACGTAACCACTCGTTACTACGCGGCCTATTCCGAGACCGATCACGTTCGTTCCATCCGCAAGGTTGCCGAAGAAGCAATTGACTCTGGAAAATATGCGGAAGGCTCGACACAGTACACAGATTTGCAGGCGTATCTTTAATCAGTAACTGCTCTTGCAGAAAGGAGATCGCGTAAAATGAAGAAGAACGTATGGGAAGACCCGCAGCTGTGGCGGCTGTCCCTGCTGAACACCAATGTGGTGACGGCCAGCCCCGATGACGATGGAAACGGCAATGTGTACGATGATAACACCGAGGGCGGCGACGCGGGCAACATTTTCTAAAGCCACGATACGCACAACCCCTTATCCCGCGTGGGATCACGCACGGTATGGAATCCCCGTCCCCGAGAAACCCCACTCATTTTTCGGGGCGGGGTAAAATAGAAAATCTGAAGGAGTGAAATGCATGAAAAACCCTAAAACAAAACGGTTGTTGGCTGTTTTGCTGTCCTGCATTCTGCTGATCGGTTCCTTTGCCGGCACAGCGGTTCTGGCGGCAGACAGTGTGCTGAAGATCGGCGACAACAACTGGGCCGTCGTGGCGGCAACTGCCGGTGAGACCACCGTCACCATCGACGGCAGCGACTACACCATCAATGCATTCGGCAAACTGGCTGATGCGATGGCGGCTGTTAAAGACAAGGACAATCCTCATGTTGGTGTTGTCGGTGTTTTAACCGGCGCGAACAGCAAATCGAACAATGAGGTTGGTACAAAAAAATACACTATCAAGGGCTTGACTGATGATGCAACCATCACTGCCGACGGTATGTATTCGCAGCAGTTTCGTGTTCCGGTTCATCTGGAAAACGTTACCCTCAAATCTGTTAAAAATGACTATGAAACCATGCAGTTCTGGGGAGGTGAAATAACCCTCGGCACCGGTGTGGATAGTCAGGTGAGTGGTTGGACTGACACGCTACTCATGTCGTTTATCTATGGTAACGATTTCACGCATCACAAGATCAACGTGAACTGCGGCAGTGCCCTTCACCTTAAGAGCATGTCCCTTTTCCCTGTTGAAGACGGGTGGGTGAAGTCAGAGTATGGCACGGTGGAAGATCCCGTGCTGATTGAATGGAATATCAACGGTGTTTCCACCGTCGATCACGGTGAGTATTGGAATGACGGTATCAACATGGGTAGTCGTAATAACAAGGCTACCACTGTGAATGGTAACGCCATTCTGACGGTGGATTCCATTTGGTTTGTGAACAGTAGCTACGCTACCAGTGAGCACAACATTAACGGCGGACGCCGTACGAGAGATGCCGCGTCCGCAGCGGTTTACAACGGTACCGTGACGGTTATTCAGCACAACGGTTTGAACATTCCCGTTGAAGAAACCTTCCAGGCACAGGTCGACTATCTGGTCAAGGTCGCCACGGGTGGTTCCGTTGTGGTGAAGGAGAGCACGAAGCGTTCGGCGATCCCCACCTTCATCATTACCCCGCCTAAGGGACAGGTTCCCGTGATCGGCGGTACCCAGCTCAGCAAAACGGGCGGCGTGTATGAGTATACTCCCGCTGCCGGTACGACCATGCAGACCATCGATATCACCTTTGAGGCTCCTGCTGTTGTGGGTGATACCATCGAAGAGAAATTGCAGTCTGCCTTTGCGAATTATGTGGACGGTTCTTTGCTGACCGATACCAACCGCAGCACCAGCTTTAACGCGGCGGCGCTGCAAACCTACGTGAACCAGGCGCTGAACCGCACCGACGTGACGGTGGATGCCGCCAGCGTGTATCTGGATCATGCTCAAAACGGCCTGAAGGTCAACGGTGAGCAGTGGTTCGAGCAGGAGGACGGCTATGTGTCCGCCATCCTGAAGGCCGACGGCAAAAACGTTGCCTGTGTGGCCCGCATCCCCGCTAAGACGGTGGAATACACCGGCAAGACCACCGGCACCGCTACCGTTGCCGAGGACGGCACGGTCACGCTGCCGACCACCATCCCGCAGGTGCTCACCATTGAGGGCGCCGGCAGTCTGCCCGCTGACTGGGCAGCCAGCCTCACCCCGGCTCAGAAGAACACGGTTGAGTTTGTGGTGATGAAGAACACCGGTAAAAAGCTGGAAGGCTATGTGTTTGAGGGCTTTAACAAAATGATCGCCCTGATCCTGTCCGACAGCATTACCCATCTGGATCCTCGGGCCGGTAGCCAGTATCCCAACATTTACGACCCGCTGGGCGGTGTTAATCAAAAGAGCTTCTTTGGCCATATTGGCGAAAGCTACGGTGCCGGTACTTACAATAACTCACTGGTATGGTTGCGCCTGCCCGTGAACTGCGGTACCGTGGGTGCTACCGCGTTCGGCGGCTGTACCGCACTGGCGTATGTGGAAAATGAAGAGTATGTCACCACCTTCGGTTCCAACAGCTTTAAGCGTACCGCTGTGTTGGAATTTGATATCGGTACCGCCTCCGCCACCAAGGTTTCTTGCGGCGACGCCATCTTCCGTTCTCACACTATCAACAACGTAGCACTGCGCGTAATTCGCATGAACGCTGCTAAGGTTGAGTATTCCTACGCCAACAGCTTCGGCAGTGGTCATACCAATGCCAACTTCCGCGGCTATGTGTATGTGCTGAATGACGATCAGGTCAAGACCACCGTATCCGGTCATGAGGTTTGGTGGACTCCGGATCGTGATGAAACTCAGGCTTCTTACAAGGGCAACTATAACGTCAACATCACCAAGGCTATGGTCTTGGCGCAGAAGACGCTGGATAACTTGACCGCCATCGGTAAGAACGGCGATCTGCTGATCAATAAGGTCAACAACACCTGGACTAACGATATTGGTACCAAGGTGGACGGCCTGGCCGCTTCCTGGAACAACACTTGGACGGTAGTCAATGACAACGTTTCCGGCAAGCTCTCCATCACCGACGGTACCAACACCGGTACGATCGCTTTTGCCGGTGTGTACAGCATTGCGGCTACCGACGACGAGCTGAAGGATGCGTTGGATAACATCGTTCCCGATGCCGACGCGATCACCGCCGATGATCTGGCACAGCAGATCGCGGACGAGCTGGGCTGCCTGGCTTCCGACGTGTTCGTACAGGATTTCTATCACCTGCGTCCCATGGACGGCGTGAAGGATTCCGAGGGTATTCTGGTGGAAGGCCGTCCCGGCTATGCCGCCGCCGTGGTGTCCATGGACGGCAGCGAGACCACCGTTACCAAGACCTGGGTCATCGAGCCTACCATTGAGGATCTGGGCACGCTGACGGTTTCCAAAGAAGAAGAGTTTGATCTCCGTAACAACGGCGCCGGCGTTTTTGCTGTTTACGGTTATAACGGCAACGCGCAGAAGCTCGTTATTCCCGAGGTCGGTGTGAAGATCAACGGTAACTGGAAGGTTGCCAACAAAGAAAACGTTCAGGTCGTTGTGGTAAAGGCTCATGCCGGCGCTATTGAGCCCATGACCTTCCACGATTTCCCGAACCTGAAGGTCATTATTTGGAACGACGAGGCAAGAAACTACGATGGCCGTCAGGTTGTCGACGCGGATGGCAACGTGGTGAAGGATCCTGACGGTAAAGTCCAGTACAGCTATGCCGGTGGTCCTTACGGCAACCTGCCCTCGCTGAAGTATTTTGTGGCCGGCTCCGCCATGGCTGCTGAGTATTATCCCTTTATCAGCAGTGCTGCAGCCCCCAACCTGGTGGCTGTACCCTTCCCGAAAAACCCCTACGCGCAGATGCAGGGCAAGAGCATCAGTCTTACCTCGTTTGTCGGCACCAAGGTGAAGGACGTCGTGTTGCCTGCCGGTTATGCCGTCAGCGGTGCGCTGGGCGCCGGTCAGCAGCTGGTGCAGCTGGGCACTTCCACCGATTCCGTTTGTAAAGCTTGGGTGCTGGCGCAGTATGCGGCGGATACTTATACTGGCGCTGCTGTCAACAGCGATCTGAAGACGACCCTGAAAGCCGCTTACGGCGCTAACAGCGCGATCACTGCAGATTGGACCGCTTGGGCGGAGACCAACACCGGCACCACTGTGGCCGGCACGGTTTCCGGTGTACTGGCGCTGACTAAGGGCGATATCACCCTGAATGTCAACTACAGCAAGGCTGTGGCTGCTATTGGTCTGGGTAATACGGTTGCCGATCGCTTGGCTTCTGCTGTCGCCAATTATCCCTACTCCGATGCTACCACCGATACCGATCTGTACGAGATGCTGACCAACTCGCTGAAGAGCGAGACGGGCTACAGCGTGGAAGTCACCGACTTCTATCGCCTTGAGTCCGTACCCGGTGTCCGCGACGCTGAAGGCATTCTGGTTCCCGGTACCGACGGTTTGATTACCGCTGTGGTAAAGGTGACCGGTCCTTCCGAGACCACTACCCTGTATGTGGAAGGCACCATCGTGGCGCCCATCGACACGATCACCCTCAACAGCGTTTCTACTGAAAATGACTTCACCATCTATGATGGCGTGCTGTCGGTCTACAGCGGCTTGGCAGAGAAGATCATCATTCCGGAAGGTGTCACCGAGGTTGAAATGGGCTGGCTGGACGACAACGACGACGGCAAACAGGTTGCTCGCGTTGTGATCCTGCCCTCCACGCTGAAGCATTTGGCTTATGCCATGTTCTCTCGTATGGAAAACCTGGAAGCGGTATACATCCACGACAACACCATCAACAATGACGGTGAGGATGAATACGCGTTCGAGTATTGCTACCGCCTGAAGTATGTCCACCTGTCCGAGGGCTTTGATCACATTCCTGCCGGTACCTTCGTACACTGCAAGAGCTTGACCAGAGTACACATCCCCGGTGGCGTGGTCTACATCGGCGAACTGGCGTTCAACGTTACCAACGTTAGCAACATCACCATCAGCCCCGACGTGGAAGAGATCGGTAACCGCGTGTTTGAAGGCTCTTACACTCACAACACCGTGATCGGCGCGATGGATCTGAGTGCCAACGATACGGATGTCTACTACGATGTTTCCAAGGCGGTTATAGAAGAGCTGCGTCGCATTGCTGCCGACAAGGGCACGACGCGTCTTCTCAATGGTAACGCCGCCGGTGCTAACGACTACCTCGTGCGTTACTTCACCATTCTGAATCAGGATCTGATTGTGGGTACCAACTCCTTTATCGGTCAGGGCTTGCCCTCCGGTCGCGGCTCTCATATCCGTGCGATCTACGATGGATACGCATACAGCGATTTGGAAGCTTCCGGCTACCTCGTTGACGGTGTACGTAAACCCTTCGATGGCGGCACGCTGGAAGAGCTGACCATGTCCTTGGCAGAGGCTGCTGCGTATGCGCAGCAGTATGCCACCGCCCTGGTGCTCAACAACAATTCTACTGCTGATGATATCCTGGAGAGCATCTCCGGTATCGCTGCTTTGGCAGACGGAACCACCGCTGAGTGGAGCACGCCCTTTGCCATGACCAAGGCGACCGAGACTGCCAAGGGTAGTGCTTCCGGTGTTATCGTGCTGAAGAAGGATGGCGTCGCCACCTTCGAAATCGAAATCGACGAAGTTGTGAACTACATGGCTGAAGAAAACGACGACGATGATGACGATCTCAACAACGGTGGCAACACCGACGATGAGAGCGGCAACACCGACACGGGCAACACCGTTTCCGTAGTGCTCCTGGTCATCGCTATGGCTGCTGCGGCGATCGTTCTGATTGTCTCCCGCAAAGCAAAGCGCGTCAACAACTGAGTAAGCACTCAATAAGCAAATAGTTTGTGCGGCGGAGCCGTTCCTCGCAGGGGCGGGGAGCGGCTCCGCCGATCTTATTCAAAGAAAGGATAGGACCTATCGATGAAACAGTCAGTGCTCAGTCAGTGGACCGTGCGTTCCGTTTCAGCAATACTGGCAGTGCTCCTCACGGCTTGCATGGGCTTCTCCGGCTGCTCCAAAAAGCCGGCAGACGACGACACCGGAGCCACCACAACTACCACGGTTTCTGCCGATGGCGGTAATAGTGACGGTTCCGGTGATGCCACAGGAACTGCAACGACCGTCACCGACGCGAACGGTAATGTGGTGACTACCACTACCGTGCGGGGACAGACCAGTAAAACGAACGGCGGCGGAACTGCCGCTACCACCAAGCCGGTGGACAATTATACGCCTACCATTACGGTTCCCAAGGGTGAGGAGATCGGCATTGTAAAATTACAGACCGATTACCGCAACAATCCGCTGGGAATCGACGATACCACTCCTCAGCTGAGCTGGACCATCGACAGTACCCGCCGCGGCGAAAAGCAGACGGGTTATCGCGTCGGTGTTTCCTCCACGCGAGAGAATGCCGCTAAAGGTAATTTTGATGTGTGGGACAGCGGTTATGTCCAGTCCGCCGATACCAGTGTGGTATATGGCTCTGTAACGGGCAAGAACGGCAAAAAGGCGGCTGCTCTTAAGGCGCGTACTCAGTATTACTGGACGGTATACGCCTGGAACAAAAATAAGGTAGAGAACCGTTCCACCGAGATCGCCACCTTCGAGATCGCGCTGCTGGGTAATTTCGGAAGCAGCAACAAATGGATCGTGGCAAAGGAGACCGAGAGCGGCTCCAAAAAAGCCAAAGAGACGGCGGGTCGCTTGTTCCGCAAGCAGTTTGCGCTGTCTCAGTCTAAAACCAATGTGGTAAAGGCGCGCTTGTACTCTACGGCGGCCGGTAACCAGATCATGTATATGAACGGCAAGCGGGTCAGCGACGATTACTTCGCTCCCGGTAAGTCCCAGTATACGACCATGCTGTACTACCAGACCTACGATGTGACCGATCTGTTGCTGAACGGTGACAATACGGTAGGCGCTGAGGTGGGTCAGGGCTGGTACAATGCCGGTGCGGTGGCGTCTAATTACGGCTCCACGGTGGCACTGAAGGCCAAGCTGATCGTCACCTATAAAGACGGCACCGAGCAGGTGATCGATACCGACAGCAGCTGGCAGGGCACGCTTCACGGAGCCACCCAATCCAACCGTTTCTACGACGGTCAAGTCGTGGACGGTCGAGAATACATCGCGGGCTGGTGTGAAAATGGCAACAAGTCCTCTAAGTTTACCGCTGTTAGTGCGATAGATAGCGTTGTTACCAATTACGGCGCCATCGGTAAGACCTTTGTGGCGGAAAACATGGAGCCGGTCAGAAATATCCTGACAAAGAACCCCACCTCTGCCACTAAAAAGAGCAATCGCGCGTATCTGTACACCTTCGATCAGAACGTGGTGGGTACTCTTCGCATTACGGCGAAAGCGTCGGCAGGCACCAAGATCACCATTCGTTACTGCGAGTTCTTGACTAACGGCAGTATCACCGGTGGCGAATATGACGGTCATAACGGGCAAGATACGTATATTTTCCGTGGTGACGCGGGCGGTGAGACCGTAACCTTTGACCTGGTGTATCATGGCTTCCAGTATATCCTCATCAGTGGTCTGACCGAACAGATCGAACTAAAAAATATTGAGGCGCTTGTTCTGTCCAGCGACATGGAAGAGACCGGTATGCTGGAGACCTCTAACAGTAAGATCAATCGGTATGTGCAGAATGTGCTGTGGTCGGTGCGCGGCAACTTTGTTTCCACGCTGACCGACTGTCCCACTCGTGAGAAGAATACCTGGACCGGTGACGCCCAGATCTTTGCGGCAGCCTCTTCTTACTTCTCCAATGTGTTCAATCATTACCGCAACTTCCAGTTGATGACGAGACATTCGCAGTACAAGAACGGTGCGATCCCCGAGATCGTACCGGATGGGGCAACCAATAATCACACGACGGCTTCGGCATCGCAATATGCCCCCGCCGGTTGGTCAGATAGCGTCGTTATCATTCCGTGGGAGATGTATAACCAGTTTGGTGATACCTCTATCATCACGGAAAACTACGACGCCATGAAGAACTGGATCAACTACATTTTGACCTGCAAGATAAACCAGGCAGGTGCCGAAGTGCCCTATTACGTGAAAGATGCGACGGATCTTCGCTTGGACGGTACCTACGGCGACTGGCTGCATATCAATGGCCCGGCATCCTATTATCAGAAGAGGACTGCAAACGCAACCGACTTGAGCGCAGTACCTGTTTCCTATGCGGAGGTGGGTACGGCGTATACGGCGTATTGCTGTCTCATTCTTTCCGAAATGGCATCGGCCATCGGTAAGACCTCGGATGCTACCTATTACAAACAGCTGCACGAGCGCTTTGCCAAGGCATGGAGAAAGAACTTTGTGGCAGCGGATGGGTATACCTGCCTGTCCGGCGGCACCTCGGTCTACGACAGCACCACCAAGACCTACACGGCCTACAAGCCGGGTGAGGGTTGGTATACCTCCTATGCATTGGGTATCTATTTCGATCTGTTTGAGACCGAAGAATTGAAGAAAAAAGCGGCTGAAAAGCTAGCATCACTTTTAAAAGATAAAAATTATGCGCAAAACATTGGATTTATGGGAATGAATACCATTTATCCGGCTCTCAGCTGGAACGGTCAGTTCGATGCAGCGATGAAGATGATGGAAAAAGAGACTCTGCCGTCGCTGCTGTATATGGTCAACCAAGGTGCCACCACCATTTGGGAGACCTATGAGGGCACTACCTATTCCCGTAATCACTATGTGTTCGGTGCGCCTTGCCGTTGGCTGTTCACGGATGTGTTGGGTATTTCCCACAATTACGATGCGGATAATGCCGGTTATCAGCACTTTGATCTGCAGCCTCACTACGCGTCCTATTCGGATACCTCAGTCACCTCGTGTAAGGGCTCGTATACATCCCGCGCGGGCACGATCAAGAGCGAGTGGAAGCTTTCCTCCGATCGCAAGACCTTTACGTATAAATGCACCGTTCCCGCCAACACCTCGGCGACGCTGTCGCTGCCTGTAGAAAAAGCAAACGCCACCATCACCGAGGGTGGTAAAGATGCTTCCAAGGCGGAAGGCGTCAAGTTTATCGAGGTCAAGGATGGTAGAGCGTATTACGAGATCACCTCCGGCGTATACGAATTTGTAGTAAAGAACGGCTGATCGCTGCAGAAACCTCTTTAAACGGCAACGGTGGCTGTGGAACGATCCGCAGCCACCGTTTTTTTGAAAGGAGCAATCATCATGATAAAGCTTCAAACCGACCATCGCAAGGATCCCCTGGGACTGGATGACCGTCATCCGCACTTCAGCTGGATCATGCAAGGCTCCCGCCGCGGTGAAAAGCAGACGGGTTACCGTGTCGGCGTAGCTACCTCACAGG
>JAFVQV010000081.1 GCA_017504645.1 Clostridia bacterium
CCCCCCGCTCAAAGCTGCTGCCGGACATGCTCCGCGCCTTTTTGTTCGGCGGGCTGATTTGCTGCATCGGGCAGGCCTTCAACCAGATCTACACATGCGCCGGGCTGGAGAAGGACGCCGCCGCGGCTTTGGTGTCCATGACGCTGATTTTTCTCAGCGCCCTGCTCACGGGCTTCGGCGTGTATGACGATCTCGCCAGACTCGGCGGTGCCGGCACGCTCGTGCCGATCACCGGCTTTGCCAACTCTGTCGTCAGTCCGGCGCTGGAATTCAAAAGCGAAGGCTTCGTCACCGGTATGGCGGCCAAGATGTTCATCATCGCGGGGCCTGTGCTGGTTTTCGGCGTGAGCGCAAGCGTGGTGTATGGGCTGATTTATTGGATTACGTCATTACTATAATAACAAAAAAGGCTTGACCGACTCGGTCAAGCCTTTTGTATGTTATGCCCAGGTTAATGTTCCACGAATCATAAAACAGCTTAACAACAAAAGTCCAATAATGACTGTGCAGATGATGTTAGTGACTATATATTTGATTCGTTTGGGAGAATCCTTTTGCGTGCTACAACTAATTGCGGTGCTGATACAAGAGAAAACTACAGATATAGGTCCTACCAACAGGGTGAAAGCATAGCCGGAAAGATTCCATGCTACCCATAAGCCGAGGAATCGCAAGTTGCATAACTGGTTAAAAACAAATAAAAGGCAAGCAACCGCAGAGATGCAAAGATTGATGGTAGTTAGGCTTTTGGCTTTCTTCATACACTACACCCCTTTTTGTTTTATTGTACAACATCGTCATTTCAATGTAAAGTTAAAAACTGAGTCCTAACAGAACACGAATATATGTGTCCTAAGTTAACACAAGCAGAAGGCTTCGTCACCGGTATGGCGGCCAAGATGTTCATCATCGCAGGACCTGTGCTGGTTTTCGGCGTGAGCGCCAGTGTGATATATGGACTGATATACTGGATTACAACATTGGTTTAGTGATATGGGCGATGTAAATCGCCCATATTTTTATTGAAATATTCCGGTTTTTGTGATATATTTATTATGAATAATTGTTTGAAAATTCGTTGAGATCAAGACCTCTTTCAAAGCCTTCTCAAGGAGGAAATAAATATGAAAAACGGAAGGAAAACGGTGTTCAGCATTCTGCTTTGCCTGTGCATGGTGTTGCAGTTTGCACCAAGCGCTGCCTTTGCTGTAGATGCGGCAGAGAGTGGACTATGTGCGCATCATACTGAGCATACAGCGGAGTGCGGCTATGCAGCAGCAGTGGAAGCCCACGAGTGCCACTATGAATGTGCCGAGTGTGCAAATTCTGAATCCACTGCGGTCTGTGACTGCGGCACCGATGACCCGGCCATTCACGCCACCACCTGTGCCGTGTATGTGGCTCCGGAGAATCCCATGTGCTACTGCGCCGAGAAATGCACCGAAGCCAATGTCTGGTGCGATGTCTGCGGCTTTGATTATACCGCCTGCACCGGAACCGACCGGTCTGCTGGATATGGCACCGGCTGGACGATTGAGGAGACCAATCTGATAGTCACCGGTCACCTTACCGCGCTGCCCGAAGGGGTGGACTACAGCGAAATTGAGGTTAGCGTAGGCGGCAACCTGGACCTTGGCGAAGCTACGGTTACCTGTGATGTGTTTAACTCTTATGGCACGATCAGCGGCGGTATTTTCGAGCACGATGTGGATAACGATGGCACGATCAGCGGCGGTATTTTCGAGAATGATGTGGTTAACTCTTTTGGCTTGATCATCGGCGGTACTTTCAAGAATGATGTGGTTAACGATGGCATGATCATCGGCGGTACTTTCACAGGGCATGTATCTAACTATGGTACTATTACCGATGTCACCTTTTGGTATGCCACAGTTTCTAATAAGTCTGAATCCGCTACCATCAGCAAAGCCAAATTTGAGAGCAATGCAAAGCTTGCAGCGGGCAGTACCCCTCCCCAAAGCGTCATCCACAGTGTCAACGGCAAGGACGTTGCCTTGACCTATAACGCCCCGCTGCCTGCAGCCCTTGGCGAAGCGAAAGCATGGTATCAGGATCTCACTCAGGTTACCGGCGGCACGGTGCCGCTCAACTATACCAACTATGTGGGCGAATACGCGGTCAACACCGCTGCTGCCACGAATGGCACGGTCAGCGTTCCCGCAACCGCAAAATACGGCCAGACTGTCACGGTCACGGCCACTGCCTTTGGGGGCTATGCGCTGGACACCGTGACCGTTCAGCAGGGTGAAACCGCGGTCACCGTGACCGATAATGCCTTCACCATGCCTGCGGGCGATGTTACCGTCAGCGCAACCTTTGCCCGTTGCAACCACAGCGGCAGCGAGCATACTACTGCCACCAACAACGGCGATGGCACGCACCACTTCGTATGCTCTGTGTGCCGCGCAGGCGTCAGCGAGGCTCACACGATCGATCCCACTACCGGCAAGTGTGTCTGCGGTCTGGAAATGGCAGGCGCGAAGGTGACCTCGGCCGGTGTGGATACCTACTACGAAATACTGAAGGATGCCCTGGCTGCCGCCAAGAGCGGCGACACGGTCACCCTCTGCGCAGATGTGAACATCGGAATCACTGCACACACGATTCCCGCGGGCGTAAACTTCAGCGGCGGAGAATATACCGTATCCGGCGAAGGTGCCGGCTGGATCTACAATGACGGCACTATTGAGGATGGCGTGTTTGCGTTCTTTGTGAGAAACCACGGCACCATCAAGGGCGGTGAGTTTTACAGTGCAATAAATAGCGGCACCGTCATTGGCGGCAGTTTCCAGAGTGTTGACTGCAGGAGTGACTCATCGCTCTCCGGTCCTGTCAGTGTTTCTGATGATCTTACATATTCCGGAGAATGTTCGATTGACCTGTTCGAAGCTTCCTTTGACTCTAACACTCACATAGTCAATGCAACCGCGCAGGACCTGCCCGTCAGCGAACTTCATCTGCCCGAGGGATATGCAGTGCAGCTTGAAGGCAGTGTTGTGTCGGTTCTGCCATCTTACTTCCCGGGCTACATTGTGCGCCACGCGCACACCTATGATGAGTCCGGATTCAGCGACACCTACCATTGGCAGGTATGCGACTGCGGTAAGACCACAGTGCAAACCGGGCACAGCTACACCTATGAAAACAACGGTGAGAACCATAACAAGTCTTGCTCTGCGTGCGATTACACGGCCGTCGAGGATCACGCCATGATCTCCACCACCGGCAAGTGCGCCTGCGGCATGGATATGGCTGTGGCCGCGGTCACCATCGGCGGCAACACCACCTATGCGGAAACGCTGCAGGCTGCCATCAATGCAATAAAGAGCTGCACAGCATCCGATCATGCCAAGATTACCCTGCTGCAGAGCGTTGCGCTTGGCAGCGAGCGTCTGAACGTCGACTCCGGTGTATTTGTCCTTGATCTGAACGGCTGTACACTTTCCGGCGGCCACGTGGACGGCGTGCTGTACATCACCGGCGGTGATGTGACACTCACCGATTCCGGCGAGGGCGGCACTGCTACCAACACCGGCTCCACGCACTGCGTTGTGGTTGTGAACGGCGGTATAATCAACATCTCCGGCACTGTCAGCATTTCCGGTAATAAGGGTGTGATGGTGCG
This sequence comes from Clostridia bacterium, assembly GCA_017504645.1. Taxonomy (GTDB): domain Bacteria; phylum Bacillota; class Clostridia; order Oscillospirales; family Acutalibacteraceae; genus RGIG3009. The sequence goes on from JAFVQV010000081.1 coordinate 3,647, forward strand.
CAGCGGCACCGCCAATATCACCGGAGGAAACTTCACGACCTCGGGTCTGGAAAGCTGCGGTGTACGTGTCGAAGGCGGCACGGCGAACATCCGCGGCGGTACCATAACCAGCGGCAAGTACGGTGTGTATGCGGGGGAGAACGGCGTCGCTGTCATCAGCGACGGTACCATTTCCGTTACCTATAGCGGTGTGTATGTGAATCAAGGCGCCGCAATCATCAGCGGCGGTACCATAACCGGCCGCAATTACGGCATCTTTTTGTATCAAAACGGCAGCGCCACCGTCAACGGCGGTACCATTTCCGGCACGCTGTATGTAGACGGCACGCTGACGCTTGGTCTGGGCAGCAGTGGTGTGGGCGCCACTTTTGCCGACGGTATTGCTGTGGAGAAATCCAATCTGCAGGATATTCTGTCCACCGCAGCTTCTGTCGGCTACTGGGCAGTGGTGGACGGCAAGAATACGATGCTCAATGTCGATACTGCCTCTGTCGCCATCACCGACAAGGGCGATATCACCGTCAAAGTCACCTGCACCCATCCGGAGAGCAGCAGAACTGATTACACGCCTCTGGAAGACGGCAAGCACAGCTATCTGTGCTCCCTTTGCCAGAACACCTTGACCGAAGATCACACCACCGTCTCGGCGGCCACCTGCGCCAACCTGGCGGTTTGCGGTCTTTGCGGTGAATACGGCGAGAAGGACGCTGCCAATCACGAAGAAACCGTGGTATACGACAACGGCTTCTGCCCCCACGGCTGCTATGAGCCTGCGGTGCTCAACGGTGAAGTCTACGAAATCAGCAACGCAGGTCAGCTCTATTGGTTTGCCGCCAAGGTTAACGCAGGCGAAACGGCTATCAACGGCAAACTGATGGCAAACATCGTGGTCAACACCGGCGATGTCTCCGGCTGCGGCGGCGCGAAGCAGAGCAGCTGGCGGGACTGGACCCCCATTGGTACCGATAATTACAACGGCACCTTTGAAGGAAACAACAAGACTGTCAGCGGTCTGTACTGCAACAACAGCAGTACAGGCTGGGTTGGCCTTTTCTCCTGTGTAAACAGAGCTGGCGTTGTGCAGAATGTGGGCGTCATCAATTCGTACATCAGCGGATATAGTGCTGTCGGCGGTGTGGTGGGTGGCAGTTACGGCACCGTTATTAACTGCTATAACAGCGGCACGATCATCGGCTACTATTCTGTCGGCGGTGTGGCGGGCCTCGTCGAGGGCACCAAGAGCGGACAAACCGTAATCGGCGGCATCATGACGGGCTGCTATAACAGCGGCACGGTCACCGGTGACGACTATGCCGGCGGTGTAGTCGGCCAAGTCAACAACTTCGCCACTGTTACAAACTGCCACAACAGCAGCACTGTCTCCGGCACGATGAGAGTCGGCGGCGTGGCGGCATACAATCGCGGCACCGTTATCAGCTGCCATAACAGCGGCACAGTCACAGGCACCGGAGATGATGACAAACTCGGCGGTATCGCCGGTGTGGTGAACGATAACTTTGGCACTGTTACCAACTGCTATAACAGCGGCACTGTCTCCGGTAATATGCATGTCGCCGGTGTGGTGAACGATAACCGCGCCATCCTTACCAATTGCTATAACCTCGGCACTGTCATCGGCAACAAATATATCGCCGGCTTGGTGTTCACCAACTACGGCACCATTGCCAGTTGCTATAACTTTGGTACTGTCACCGGCAATGCTGGCGTCTCCGGCGCGTTGTGCTTTAACAACAGCACCATTACCAACTGCTATTACCTCAACACAACCGCAGGAGTCGGAATTCTTGACGAAGAGAGCAACAATGCAGATGCAGCAGGTCTGGCGGAAGCCAAAACTGCGGAGCAGTTCGCCTCCGGCGAGGTGGCTTACCTGCTCCAGGGCGAACAGACTGAGCAGGTCTGGGGTCAGGACATCGGCACCGATGATTATCCCGACTTTGTAAGCGCCAGGGTCTATTACGGCTACACTTCCTGCGGCGACACCGGAATGAAATACACAAACGACAGCGCTGCAAGCCAGACGAAGCCTGACCATACCGGCGCGCTGGGCACACCCGTACCCACCGGGGACGGCACGCAGCACGTTGCAACCTGGTCCTGCTGCGGCAACACCGTCACCGGCCCCCACTCCCTTGCCCTTACCTATGTGAATCTGGAAGATGAAGGACACAAGGCTTACTACCCCTGCTGCCAGCAGGCCGGGGATGTGGAAGCAACGGGCCATGAATACGAAAACGGCTGCTGCGTCTGCACCGATGTGAAAGAGTATACCCTCAGCTTCTACGCAAGCGAGGGCGACGAGACCCCCGTGGCCACGTTCAGTGTCCCCTACGGCACGGAGCTGATCCGGCGGGAAGAAGACGAGGACGACAACGTAACCTTCCTCGGCGCGACCGACTATCTGAATGCTCTGATCGGACAGGTCGACACCTCCACGCTCAAAAAAGAACACTATACCTTCCGGAGCTGGGATCTGGAAAACGGTCCCGAAAGCATGTACAAAGATGAAAGCATCTTCGGCATCTGGGATCCGGTCAGCTATGGCATTACCTGGGATCTGGCCGGCGGTTACGCGCAGTATCCCGAGGAGCTGCCCACGGTATATGATTATGGCTACGGCCCAATGCTTTGGACAGGCTTTGCCCGGGAGGGCTATACCTTAAGCCACTTTACCGACCAGTACGGCCAGGCATACACCCTCCATGAGCGAAGCGACCACTACAGCATGGAACCCATTTTGCCCGGTGGCAATCTGACCCTTACCGCGGTGTGGGATGTGAATGCTTACATCCTCCACGCCCAGGATCAGAGCCTGGATGTGGACTACGGCACGGCGCTTACCGACGCCCTGAGCGGCATCGCCCCGGAAAAGACCGGCTATACCCTCACCGGCTGGAAATTCTATCTGGACGAAGGCTGCACCGAGGAATACACCGGCACGACCATGCCCGCTTATTCCGTCTATGCGCAGCCTGCATTTGAACCCATCCAATACAACATCACTTGGGAACTCAACGGTTGCACCGTAGATTCCTATGTCAGCCGCGCGCTTCCCGAAACCCTGCCCTACAACGGGGATGCGGACCACAAGCATCAGGTGAAGGTTTTCCTGAATGCCCCCGAGGGCTATACCTTCATGGGCTTCCGGGACGGCAACGGCAACGTGCTGGAGTACAGCGCGGCCAACAGCTGGCTGTTCCTCACGGTTACCGGCGACATGACCGTTGAAGCCATCGTGGAACCCAATACCTATATGGCCACCTGGGACAACGGCGACGGCGGAAGCTATGATGTTGGCGTTAAATACGGTGAGGTCATCACCGTTCCCACAAGCGAATTCTTCCAGGACACCTTCCGCAAGGCAGGCTACACCCTCGTCGGCTGGGAAGGCTACACCGAGGGCATGACCATGCCAATAGGCGGCGTTACCATCAAGGCAAAATGGCATATCAATCCCGCCTCCCTGGCAGTTCCCTCCGGCAAGTACACCGGCGAGGCGCACGCCCCCGCTGTCACCGTTGCGGGTCTGACCGAGGGTGAGGATTTCACCGTAAGCTATCCCGCGGATATGACCAATGTCGGCGAGAAGATCATCACCGTCAGCGGCAAGCATGGCGGCAGTGTCACCGTGACCTACACCATTGAAAAGGCCGATCCCCCCGTCATCACCTTCCCTGAGGTGCTCAACAGCATCACCTACGGCCAGATGCTTGAGGACGCGAAGCTCTCCTTCTACGAGAACGAATACGGCACGTTTAACTGGACTGCGCCCATCGGCGTTCCCAACGCGGGCACCAACGGCTATGCGCTGGACTTCTACCCCGAGGACCTCACGAACTATGACTGGGCGGCCTGCAACTGGCAGACGCACAACGCAACATGGATTGAATCGCGCAGCGCGCTGTGCGCCATGGGTCAGGTTCAGGTGGACAAGGCAGAGCCGGTTTACACCGCCCCCACCGCTATTGAGGGTCTGGTCTACACCGGCAGCAGCCAGGAACTGATCAGCGTCAGCGAGGTTCAGGTGGAAGGCGGCGAGCTTTTACTCAGCCGGGATGGAAATATCTATTCCCAAAATCTGCCCGCTGAAACCGATGCAGGTGAATACACGGTTTGGTACTATGTCCGGGGCGATGATAACCACAACGATTCCGCAAAGAAATCTGTCTCCGTGACGATCGCCCGGAAGGAGCTGACCGCCACTGTATCCGGCTCCATGAGCAAGAGCTATGACGGAACCAATGCTGTTCCCGAGCGTCACAGCTTGAACATTGTTCTGAATGGCGTGATCTCCGGCGATACCGTAACTGCTTCCGCAGACTTTGCCTTCGCAGGCGTCAATGCAGGTACGACAACCATCAATGCCACCAACATCACGCTCTCCGGCAAGGATGCTGCTAACTATGAACTGAAGGCCACAACAGCCAGTGCGGATGTGGGCGAGATCGTTGTTTTGGATCTACAGTATCTGGAGCCTCACGATTATGACATCGTCTTTGGCACAGAACCGGTATACAACGGCAAAGAGCAGACCATGACCGTGGAAAGCTTTGTGATGTGCGGCATGGATGTCACCTATGAGGTGACCGGAAACACCGGCACCGAGGCCGGTACATACACAATGACCGTTACTGCAACAGGCAATTTCGCCGGCACGGTCGAAGAGGGCTGGCAAATCACGCGCAAGCCTGTCACCATCACCGCGAAGGACCAGACCGTCACCTACGGCGGCGCGATCTCCGGCGCGGAGATCGCTTCCGTCGGTTTGATTGAAGGCCACAGCGTGACCGCGACCCTGACTCCCAGCACCGCGAACGTGACCGCAAACGGCAGCATCACCGCAAGCGCGGCGGTCATCACCGCTGACGGCACCGACGTGACCGCCAACTATGAAATCACCTACGTTGACGGCAAGCTCGTGATCGAGCCCGACACTTCCGGAATTGATGACCTGACCGCCGGGAATGTCACTTCCGCAAACGAAGCGGACATCAAGGCAGTGCAGGAAATGCTGGAAAACGCAGACTCCGTCAAGGACGAGTGGGCAGCCACCGACGACAAGTGCAGCCAGCTGCTTGACCGGATTGACGAGGTGGAGGCCGAGCAGAAGGAACTGACCGACGCGGCAGCAGACTTTGATCCGGAAACCGTGAAATCCACGGAGAAGGAAGATCTGGAGCAGCTTGCTGAAGACATCGAAGCGCTGCTGGACACCGAGAACCTGACCGAGGACGAGCGCGGCGGTCTGGAAACCGTTTTGGAGCAGGTCAACGACATGATCGACACCGTCGAAGACGCTGCCGAGGCCAGCAAGGACGCGACCGAGGCCATCGATGCACACGATCCCGCAACCGTTACCTCCGCGGACGAGGACGAACTGGAGCAGGCAATCGGGACCATCGACAAGCTGCTGCAGGACGGCCATCTGACCGAAGAAGAGCGCAACGCATTGGAAGATGCCAAGGCGGAGGCCGAGGCGCTGATCGATGTGATCGAAAAAGCGCAGGATGCCGTCAGCACCGAGAACGCCGAAAAGGTCGAAAACGTGACGCCGGAGAATGTAAAACCCGAAGACAAGGCCGATCTGGAAAAGGCAAAGACCGACCTGGAAAAGGCTTTGGAAGACAACGGCGGCAACTACACCGAGGAAGAAAAGAAATCCGTCGAGGACGAGATCGACCGGATCGAGGCTGCGGTTGCAGCGCTTGAGAATGCCGAAGACGTGACGGCAAGCATTGCCCAGCTTCCCGAGTCCGTGGAGCCGGACGATGAAGCAGCCGCCGGGAAGATTTTGGCCGCCAAGGAAGCCTACGACGGGCTGACCGACCACGAAAAGTCTCTGGTGGATGAAGCCTCCAGAGAGAAGCTGGATGAGCTGGTGGCTGCGCTGATCGCCTATGACATCATCAAGGGCGATGGCAGCGAATGGATCAAGGGCAGCGACGGAAGCCTGAGCTTCACCGCAAACGGTCCGTTCAGCAAGTTTGTCGGCATCGAAGTGGACGGCGAAGAAGTGGATGCAAAACACTATGAGGCCAAATCCGGCAGCACAATCATCACTTTGAAGCAGTCCTTCTTAATGAATCTTGCCGCCGGAGAACACACCCTTACTGTGATTTACACCGATGGCGAAACCTCCGGCACGTTCAGGATTCATACCAAATCTCTGACGCCAACAACCGGCGATGATTCCCGCATCCTGCTGTACGTTTCCATGCTTACTGTCAGCCTTGCAGCGCTTGCCGTTCTGCTTCCGGCAGCCAGGAAGCGCAAGAAGGAAAATTCATAACCACAATCGCGAAAAGGGCGGTGACGGAAGCAATCCGTCACCGCCCTGATATTTATAAGAATTCATAGTCCGCAGACGCTATTGTGTATCTATGGATTCTTCTGTATAATAAAAACAGTCTAAGCCGCCTTGGAATTGAGGTGAAAATTCATGGCGCGGAAAGCGAAAAAACGTTCGCAGCAAATGCCACCATTATCTTTTGTGGACAAGCTGATATATTGGGCTATTATGGCATTGCTATGTGCCGCGTATTTCGCCCTGTTGCTCGGCCCTTTACAGTTGAGCCGTATAATCGCTTTTTCTGATGTGGAAGTTATTGCAGTTGTGGATCATGCAAGCGCATTGTGGCTGATCGTGCCGTGGATGACATTTTCCCTGATGACCTTTATATTGTGGGAACAAGCCTATAAAAAGCGCATCCCGATCTTTGGTCGAAAAAATATCAGATACGGCCCCCCGGCCTGGCCCCAGATTTACCCTCTATTCATGAAGAACAAGCCCCCCGTTTGGGTCAGTGAGCGGAAAAAGAAAAACCGAAAGCGAATTGCCACTGTCCTGCTGATCGTGCTGCTGGTCAGCTTCATTCCTTTCCCGTGGTCGTTATATGGCCGGGACTGTTTGTTCTTTGACGGAAGCATTGCGCAGTACAATATGTTTAACAGCCAAACCCATGAATTTAGATCCGGTGATATTGCGGATATCGAAATTGAAACTTTTCGGTACAGCACCGGAAGGTACAGTAGAAAGAAGCACTGGGGCGTCCGGATGGTGTTCAAAACAGCCGGCGGAAAGAAATATACGTTTGAACATGGTGACTTTCGAAATGACGCACATTCAGAGCTTGGACAAATGTTGAATGTCAAGAAACGCTATAATCCCGGAATTATTCATTATGAGGGATTAGAAAATTTGGATCGCGTTATTGCGGACAGAAATTTAACCCAAGAAGAAGTCCGGATGCTGTATCAGTTGTTTGGTCAGCAGAAATAAACACACCGGCAACGGACTCCAATAAAAAGCTCGGCAATAGCAAAGGTTGCCGGGCTTTTTGCAGTTATTTAAGTTGCTTCGGACGAAAATCGGCCCTAACGAAGCGCCAATGTATACGTCCTGCCAGTCCGCAGCAACGGCTTCGTGACCGGCATGGCGACCGAAATATTCACCGTCGCCGTGCCGGATGCTGGTTTTCAGCGCGACCGTCAGCGCGGCGTATGGGCTGAAATGTTGGATTACGTCATTGTTATAATAACGCAAAAGGCTTGACCGACTCGGTCAAGCCTTTAATAACTTTTCAAGCAAATATTCTAAAGCATTACTTTCAGAAGGAAACCCCATACACGCATAATCTTTTCCTCGTTCGCGAAAAAACACTTCCCAACAATGAGAGTTTTTCAGCACATAGTATCCTTCTGCAACGGAACTTTCAAAATGGATCAGATTTGTTGAGATATTGTTGTGTTGGCATAGTTCGAAAAATTCTGTTCTCGTCACATTAAATCCATTCTTTCTGCCGTAGCACTTCGATAATCTTGGCGACATCTGGTGTGGTTAGAAGAATTACTCTTCCGTCATTTGTAAAAATGCGTAAGTGAATGTTATCAACTTGATACCGTTCGATATCCTGCAACCGTATTTCATCCAATCCATATGGTTTATCTTCCAAGCACACGCAGACGATTCCGGCTTCGCAGAAATAGATATTTCCATTTTTGACTTTGCCGTTACCTAAATTAAAATTTCCGTTGGACTTATAGAAAATCGGTGAAACAATAACTTCCTTTTCAAACTTTGCATATCGTTTGTCCATAATTTTCCCGTAAACAACCAAGAAAAGAAACAGCGCAAGGGCAAAGAGCAACCCACACAGAGTAGCAAGTTGCTTCGGTTGATCGAAATCAAACAAAAGCAAAACATAATACCCAATCAAACCAAACAGAAACCCCGAAGCCACGGAAAGGCCGGCTTTGATTTTCACAAACTCCACCTCACTTTATTTCATTGTACC
>JAFVQV010000082.1 GCA_017504645.1 Clostridia bacterium
ATTTGGTGCCAACCCCGGCAGGGGCGGGCACTCTATGGCAATGGAAACAGCGGCGCAGGTTTACGCCTGCCGTGAAACTGCTGCTGAATTGTTCGGACTGGACGATCCATCGCGGGTGGTTTTTACTTCCAATTGCACCATGGCGTTGAACACCGTCATAAAAGGGGTACTCAGTGACGGGGGACACGCTGTGGTTTCGGATATGGAGCACAATTCCGTCATCCGTCCGCTGGAGGTATTGGCGACCCGCGGCGTATCCTACAGTAAAGCCACCGTGTTTCCCCATGACCCACAGCGTACGGTGGAAAGCTTTCGTCACTTGATCGGCCCTCGTACACGCTTGATCGTGTGTATGCACGCCTCTAATGTGTTTGGTACCATATTGCCCATACGTGCTATCGGAGCGCTTGCACACGCAAAGGGAATTCCCTTTGCAGTGGATGCGGCACAAAGCGCGGGGATATTGCCTATTCACATGGAGCGGGATAATATTGACTACCTGTGTATGCCGGGACATAAAGGGCTTTACGGTCCTATGGGCACCGGCATGCTGTTGTGTCGAAATCGTCGAGCATTAAACACCTTGATAGAGGGGGGAACCGGCAGTTCCTCGCTTTTACCGACACAGCCGGAGGATTTGCCCGATCGGTTCGAAAGCGGCACGCTGAATGTACCGGGCATTTGCGGTCTGCACGCGGGGATGAAATGGTTGAAAAGTACGGGGATACACACCGTGTCGCAGCACGAAATGCATCTAATGCAACGCTTTTACGATCGGCTGGCGAATGACGACCGCATCGTTTTGTATACACCACGTCCCGAACCGTCGCAAACCGTGCCGCTGTTGTCGCTGAATGTGGCAGGGTTACCCAGTGAGGAAACCGCCGCGCGATTGGGAGGGATCGGCATAGCAGTGCGCGCAGGACTGCATTGTGCACCGTGTGCGCATGTACACGCACAAACTCTGCCGGGTGGTACGGTGCGTGTGGCGCCGTCGGCGTTTACTAACGAAAAACAAATGGAAACAACTTGTAAAATCTTAATGAAAATTTCAAGAAAACCTTGAAATAAACGGATTGTATGTTACAATGGAATTGTATACTGACGAGAAGGTAAGGTGATTCAGAATGATGGAATTTTTCTCCCAAATATTCAATAACGTTCTGAATTTCATAAAGAACTATCAGTGGTTTACCGATACGCTGGATATTTTTCTGGTGGCGTTTACCATATACTGGTTGTTTAAGTTAATTCGGGATTCCCGTGCGGAGCAGCTGCTCAAAGGCTTTGCGCTGTTGGGTTTGGCGTACGGCATCGCGTATTTGTTTGGATTGACGGCCATCAAGTACTTGTTGCAGATCTTGTTTGATAACGCTCTGATCGTCTTAGTCGTGATCTTCCAGCCGGAGTTGCGTCGTGCTTTGGAGCAGGTAGGCCATTCCGGATTTGGACGCTTCCGCATTTTGGGTATGAATGAGGAAGATACACAGGAGTACATTACCAAGTGGAAAACTGCCATTGCCGCGGTGTGTGCTGGTGTGGACATGGTTAAGCGGGAAAAAATGGGGGCTTTGATCGTCTTTGAACAGGGCACTCGTTTGGGCGAGATCGCCAAGTCGGGAACAGAACTCAATGCCGATCCTACCGGCGAACTCATCGCTAATATTTTCTTCAACAAAGCTCCGCTGCACGATGGCGCCACCATCATCCGTGACGGAAAGGTGTACGCCGCGGGCTGTATCCTACCGCTGAGTGATAATGTTTCTATCAGCCGCAGCTTGGGCACTCGTCACCGCGCAGGCGTGGGTATGAGCGAGAATTCCGATGCTATCGTGGTTATTGTTTCGGAGGAAACGGGTACCATCTCGCTGGCAAAGGGCGGGGAGCTCATCCGTGATTTCACGCCCGAAAGCCTACGAATTGAATTGGAAAACGATATTGTGTGGAGCAATGTCAAATCGGACAATGAAAAAGAAGACGGCGGTCGTTTCACGTGGTTTCGGAGGTGGTTCTCGAAATGAAAAAACAATTTTCTTTCAACCGCCTGCTGCATAACGATCGTTTCATACTGGTCCTGTCTATTTTAGGGGCTATTGTCATTTGGGCGCTGGTCTCCTTTGGCCCCAGCAATGTGATCCAACGGGAAATCACGGTGCCGGTCACGGTGGACCTTACTAATACCATTGCCGGCTATAACGATCTGCGTGTTATTGGAGATAATACCTTTGCTGTTACGGTATCGGTGGAGGGACCTCGTTCTGTAGTGTTCAATCTGAACAGCGACGATATTTCCATTCGACCCAATATTTCAGATGTTCAAGGACCCGGGAAAGCAGATCTGCAGTTATCTGCCTCTAAGGCGGGAAAGGCTACCAACTACACCATCAGCGGCATTTCTCCGGCAAAGGTCACAGTAGACTGTGATTACTGGACCGCCGCGGACTTCACCATTGCTACCGATGTATCCGCTATTTCCGTCTCCGACGAAAAAACGCAGCAGTTGGGAGATGTGGTGCTGGATGCTACTGCTGTCCCCAACGGCGTGGTGCGGTTGGAGGGCCCCCGCACGGCCATCAATCGTATCAGTTCGGTGGTGGCGCGTGTGGAAGAAACCACATCCATTACCAATACCACGCGGTTTTCTGCCGAATTACTGGCGCTGGACGAGCAAGGGGCACAAGTGGATCTTACCAACTGTCAATTTTTGACTCCATCTACCGGAACGGTGGATCTGACCGTGCCGGTGTGGGTGCAGAAAAAGGTGGATCTGACCTATAAGTTGCTCAATGTGCCGGCGGGATTGAATGCCGATAAATTGGTTTCCTTGTCTATGTCTGCGGTGACGCTGGTGGGCGAAAAGGATGAGCTGGAAAGCATGGCGACCACGGTCGCCGACCTAGGCACCTTTGATTTTGACCACCTCACACCGGAGGATGCCGAAATTGTGGTAACGCTGAATGTTCCCTCCACCATCAAGGTGTTGGAGGACAAGACGGTTACGGTCAATCTGGCAATCGGCGGGTATACCACCAAAACGCTCTCTTATTCCGTTAACGATATTTCCGATGTGACGGTGGAAAACCTGCCTGATGGACAGCAGATCATGTTGCAAAGTCAAAAATTGACGGACATTGTGTTGTGTGGAAAAGCTGCCACACTAAAACGTATTACTGCTAAGGACTTGGAAGTGGTGCTGGATGCTTCCAGCAGTACCGGCAGCGGTTCTGTACGGTATGCCGTGCGAGTACGAGTGCCGAAGTATCCCGATGTGTGGGTATATTATGGCGAAAACGGCCAAGCCGGTCTGGAATTGTACGGTACGGTAGAATGATAAAAAATGCGGATGCAGGGTTGCATCCGCATTTTTTAATGACTTTTTACTACTTGTGAAATTATATTGTAATCGTTCGTCAAAATGGTGTCGATGCCCATACTTAAAAAATGTTCGGTTTCTTTTGGGTCATCGGAATAGAATACGTTACAAATGATACCGTGTTGATGGGCTTTATCGACCATTTCTTGATTGAAATAGGGCTTACAGAGTTGTACCTTCTGACAGTCGTATGCTATCGCCCGTTCAACGATGCCCCAAGGATCATTTCCACCACCGCAGCAACGACAGATATCGGGAGCAATTTCGCGAGCTAATTGCAGCACATTGTCATTACCGGACATGAAATACACATAGTTTCGGCAATCGTATTTCTCGATCAGCGCTATCATTTTCTCCAAAACAGTCCTGTCGTATTTGTACTCCGTGTTCGGGGTTTTAATATGGATGTTCATGATCACATGACAGGCGAATTTTTTGAGTATCTCCTCAAAGGTTAAGATCTTCATGCCTTTGAATTTTTCGCCGTACTTTATTCCAAAATCGTAGTGGAGTAATTCGCTGTAGGTATGCTCGTATACCTTTCCCGTTCCATTGGATACACGATCCAGAGTGTCATCATGGAGAGAAACAAATTCTCCGTCCTTGGTTGCCCACAGATCGAATTCGATCTCATGGGCGCCCATGGCGACCGCTGCGCCAAACGCCGGCATGGAATTTTCCGGAGCGATGGTGTTGAAGCCGCGATGAGCACATACCCGCGGATATGGCATGCGGTTGTCAGGTTTGACAATGGCGCTGCCTGCGGGACGGTATTTCCACGGGCGGCGACCTTTTTCGATGTATTCATAATGGGCCGCAGGTGGGTTCCCAAACCCGGCAGGTTTGTAATATTTTTGTTGGATATGGATGTCAATGGTTTGCAGACCGACACGATTGTACATGTTGGTTAGCACCTCGCCGTTGGGGGCGACCACCATACCGGCTCCGCCTACGTTGGAATCCTCTCCCATGGAAACTGACGAGCGGATAACATAGGTGTTGGTGTTGTACGCCAGAAATTGCGACATGATCTTTAGTGCTTCGTGAGTGTCGCTTCGTTGGTGAGAACAGCCAATGATCACATCCAAGTTTTGGCGTGCCAGGTTGGAAAAATTTTCGTAGAAATAAAAGTCGTAGCACACCAAAAATCCAAATCGGATGCCTTCAATTTCCAAAACCGTGGGCTCTGAAAATTCAAAGCTGTAATCACTGTCAAGCTCCATGACGGAGACTTCACCGGGGGTCAAATGCTGTTTAAAATAATGCCCGACAATTTGACCGTTTCTGTCAAAGGCGTAGGTGGTATTTCGATATCCGTTTTCGGACTTAAACCGCGCATTTACAAACAAAAGGGCGTGGCAGCGCTGTGCGGTGTATGCTGCCTTTTTGAGTAATTTGGCATTGAATTTTTCTGCACTTTTTTCTGCATCGGCTTTTGTTCCGGCAAGACAAGGTATATCACAGGATTCAGGCAATACGATGAGATCCATCGACTCATCGCATTGCCCAAGAAGTGCAAGTTCTTGTTCAAA
>JAFVQV010000083.1 GCA_017504645.1 Clostridia bacterium
GTGCCGGGTGCGCTGCGGACATTGACAGCGTAGAAGCAGCGGGCGATGGTGCCCATCACACCGTTGCCGGTGGAACCGGTAGAACCGGTGGAGGTCAGGGTGACATAGCTCATGCAGACCCAGCGGTTATCGCCGATGCGGCCCCAGATCATGCCTTCCTTGATCAGCTGCTCATAAACAGTGACGGTTGCGCCGGTGGACAGAGTGGCGATCTTGCCATAGCCCAGGCCGGGACCGGTACGAACATTCAGAGTCTTTGCCTTTACGATACCGGTAGTCTCAGTAGAGGTGCCGGTGGAGGTGCCGCCGCACAGGAAATATGGGGCGTTTGAGGTTGCTTGCATATTTCCCTTTGAAAGTCCCCATAATAATCGCAGAAACGAAAAGGAGGAATACGATGAAAGTACTAAGAAGAATCGGCATTTTATTCTTAGCTGTTGTGTTGGTGTTTTGCTTGGCGGCCTGTAACCGCAATCGGGGCGACGGCGATGTAACGAAGGATACGGTTGAATTAAAGGTGTGGGGTGCCCAAGAGGATCAGGAGATGCTCAAGGCAATGGTGGAGGAGTTCAAAAAGGAAAACCCCGACACCAACTATTCCATCACCTTTGGCGTGGTGGGCGAAAAGGATACGCAAACCAAAATTCTGGAGGACCCCGACGCGGCGGCGGATGTCTTTTCCTTTCCCGATGATCAGATGGGAGACCTGATCAAAGCGGGTGTACTGTACGAGATCACGCTGGACAAAGCGGCGATCATGTCGGAAAACAGTGAGGGTTCCGTGGCTGCCGCTACGGTAGACAACAAGCTGTACGCCTATCCTATGACGGCGGACAACGGGTATTTTCTGTATTATGACAAGAGCGTGCTGACCGAAGAGGATGTCAAGACACTGGATGGTATGCTTGCCGCTGCACAGAAGAAAAACAAAAAGGTCTTAATGGATGTTTCCAACGGCTGGTATCTGGCATCCTTCTTCTTAGGTGCCGGTGGCTCGCTTGGTCTTGAAAATGGCAAGCAGACCTGTGATTTCAACAACGAACAGGGCGTGGCCGCCGGTGAAGCAGTCAAGGCATTTTGCGCGCATCCGGCATTCATTACCGGTGAAGATGCCATTCTGACGGGTGGAATCGGCAGTACCATTGCTGCTGGTGTGTCCGGTACGTGGACGGCAGATGCCATTCAGGAAAAGCTGGGGGACAATTATGCGGCCACCAAGCTGCCTACTTTTACGTTGAATGGTAAGCAGGTGCAGATGAAGAGCTTTGCCGGATATAAGCTAATGGGTGTCAATTCGGGGACAAAGCACCCCAAAGAGGCCATGAAACTGGCGCGGTTTCTTACCAATGAGAAAAATCAGCTGATCCGCTTTGAAAAACGTGCCATGGGCCCCTCCAACATCAAAGCTGCCGCCGACGAAAAGGTTAAGGCCAATGTGGCACTGTCGGCGCTGGCGATGCAGAATCAATATGGTGTCAGCCAGGCAAATGTTCTCAACAGCAGCTGGGATCCCATGGAAGCCTTTGGTACCGCTATGGAAGCCAAGGACTACAAAAAAACCGTAAAAGAATATCTGGACACAATGGTGTCACAAATGGCGGCTTAACAGCCGCCTAACATACCGCTGTTATCCACACCGAGGGGGAGAAACCATGGATTATATCGATTTTACGCAACTGCATCCGGTGCGGAAAGCCATTGTGGGCGTCCGTCGCGGCATTATCGGGTTTCCCAAAACGGTGGGACAGTTTTTCGGGGCTATCAGACGGGGGATCGCGGGATTTTTTCGCGGTATCGGGAGGCTGATTGCCGAAACTGTTGCAGCCTTTGTTCACGGCGATTTTCGCACCCGTTTGTCTTTTCTTATCCTGGGGCTTGGCAATGCTTTTCGCGGTCAGATCGTGCGCGGTCTGCTGTTTTTCCTGTGTGAGATCGGGTATATTGCCTACATGGTGTTGTTTGGAAGCTCCTTTCTTGCCAAGATCGGTACGCTGGGTACCGAAACGCAGCAAAAGGTGTTTGACGAGACGGAAGGTATCTACATTTACACCCGCGGCGACAATTCCATGCAAATCTTGTTGTTCAGCGTGCTGTCGATCCTGCTGACACTGCTGTTTATCGGGGTATATTTGTGGAATATCCGCAGTGCCTACCGCTCCCAGCAGCTGCAAGAGCAGGAAAAACCGTTGCCCACCTTTCGGCAGGACCTTCACTCGTTGTTGGACAGCCGCTATCATGTAACACTGCTGACGCCGCCGGTGGTGCTGGTGACGCTGTTTACCATTTTACCGTTGATCTTCATGGTGTTGATCGCGTTTACCAACTTTGACAAGGATCATCAGCCGCCGGGAAACCTATTTACCTGGATAGGGTTGGACAATTTCAGTGCCATGTTCGGCGGCAACGAGCAGTTGGGATATACATTTCTGAATTTGTTGTTGTGGACCTTTGTGTGGGCACTGTTTTCCACCTTTTCCAACTATATTTTCGGCATGATCTTGGCACTGCTCATTAACAAGAAAGGGATACGCTTTAAAAAGTTTTGGCGTACCGTCTTTATCATTACCATTGCCGTTCCCCAGTTTGTCAGTTTGATGCTGATGTCCCAGCTGTTGGCAGACGAGGGTGCTGTTAATGTATTGTTGCGGGAACTGGGGTGGATCTCCGAGTCGGTCCCGTTCCTCACCAACGGCACTATGGCTAAGATCACGGTATTGGTCATCAATATGTGGGTGGGTATTCCGTATTCCATGCTCATTACCACGGGTATCCTGCTGAATATTCCGGAGGATATGTACGAAAGTGCCCGCATTGACGGTGCGGGACCGGTGACCGCCTTTTTTAAAATCACGTTGCCATATATGCTGTTCGTGACCACACCGTACCTCATCACGCAATTTGTCAATAACATCAACAATTTCAATGTGATCTATCTGCTCACGAGAGGAGGTCCGCTGACGCTGGATTACTATAAGGCGGGACAGACCGATCTGTTGGTAACTTGGCTGTATAAGCAAACCGTTGAGGAACAAAACTACAATTTGGCGGGCGTGATCGGTGTGATCGTGTTTATCATCACCGCGACCTTCTCGCTGATCGTGTATAACTCCTCCGCATCTGCCAAAAAAGAGGAGGAATTTCAATGATGAAAAGTTATCGCGCAGCGCGCCGCCTTACCAATGGAATGGTGTATGCGATTTTGGCGGTGTTGGCGGTGCTGTGGGTGCTACCTATACTGTATCTTATCGTCTTATCCTTGCGGGAGGAGCCGGGGGCGTATACGCCGTATTTACTGCCGAAAGCGTACACGTTGGACAACTACACGGCCTTGTTTACCGACACGGCTTTGTTTAATTATCCGCGCTGGCTGAGCAACACTCTCTTTGTGGCTGTTTGCACCTGTGTCATCAGCACAGTGACCATTCTCATGATCAGCTATTGCTTCAGCCGCTTGCGGTTTCCGTCCCGTCGTCGCTTTATGAACGTGGGACTCATCATGGGGATGTTCCCCGGATTTATGTCCATGATCGCGGTGTATCATTTGCTGAAGCTGGTAGGATTGGATCAATCGCTGATTGCCTTGATCTTGGTGTATTCGTCGGCATCCTGTCTGGGGTATTTCATCGCCAAGGGGTTTTTCGATACCATTCCGCGGGCATTGGATGAGGCGGCCACCATCGACGGTGCCAACCGCAACCAGATTTTTTGGAAAATCACCCTGCCACTGTCTCAGCCCATTGTGGCGTATACAGCACTGACCTCGTTTATTGCGCCTTTTGCGGATTTTATTTTTGTCAGTGTTATCATGAAGGACAATTATCAGAACTATACCATTGCGCTCGGATTGTATCAAATGATTACCCGCGAGAATTTGTACCGCTATTTTACGCGGTTTTGTGCCGGTGCGGTACTCATTGCCATTCCCATCACCATTTTGTTTTTGTGTATGCAAAAGTATTATGTGGAGGGTGTTACGGGCGGCTCAGTCAAAGGATAAAAAAGAGGTTCACGAGAAAACTCGTGAACCTCTTTTGGTAGGTTGGATTATTGGAACTTTTTGCGGGCCACGTAGGTGGTGTGCAGGCAATGATGGGCTTTGTGTCCGCCGATACCGTCGTCGAAGAATTCTTCATACAGCTTCTTCACAACGGGGGAATCGTGAGACTTACGCAGCGTCATTGCGGCATCCTGATCGTACAGAGCCTTGGCACGCAGCGCCTTCAGATCGGTGAAGTTGCGTACGGCTGCGGGCTGAATGGGCTGACCGCCGCCGTTGATACAACCGCCGGGGCAGCACATGATCTCGACGAAATGCCAGGGAGCATTGCCGCTCTTGATGGTGTCCATAATGTAGTTGGCGCTGGCGATGCCGCTGGCAACCGCTACACGGATCTCCATGCCGGCAATGTTGTAGGTGGCTTCCTTGAGGCCGTCCATACCGCGAACCTCGTGGAATTCCACGTCCTTGTTGTCCTTACCGGTCAGCCAGTCGTTGGCAGTACGCAGAGCGGCTTCCATAACACCGCCGGTGGTGCCGAAGATCACAGCGGCACCGGTGTCGTCGCCCAGAGGAGCGTCGAACTCTTCGTCCGGCAGGGAGGTGAAGAGGATACCGGCACGGTCGATCATGCGGCCCAGTTCACGGGTGGTGATAACGATATCCACATCCGGAACGCCGGCGGCGTTCTGATCGTCGCGGTTGATCTCAAACTTCTTAGCAGTACAGGGCATGACGGATACATTGACGATATCCTTGGGATCGATGCCCATTTTCTTCGCGTAGTAGGTCTTCAGGACGGCACCGGTCATCTGCTGAGGAGATTTACAGGTGGACAGATGATCCAGCTGATCCGGATAGTAGTACTCCGCAAATTTGACCCAGCCGGGGGAGCAGGAGGTGATCATGGGGAGAACGCCCTTATTCTGTACGCGCTCCACAAACTCGTGTGCTTCCTCCAGGATGGTCAGGTCGGCACCGAAGTTGGTGTCGAACACTTTTTCAAAGCCCAGACGGCGCAGAGCGGCAACCATCTTACCTTCCACGTTGGTGCCCACAGGCATGCCGAAGCATTCGCCCAAGGTAGCACGGATGGAGGGGGCGGTGGTGACGATCACGTGCTTGGTCGGGTCGGCGAGAGCGGCCCACACATCGGCGGTGCTGTCGTTATCGGTCAACGCACCGGTGGGGCAAGCTACGACGCACTGACCGCAGGAAACGCAGGGGACCTCGGACAAGGGTTTCTCAAACGCGCAAGCGATATGCGTGTCGATACCACGGTCGTTGGCGCCGATGACGGAAACAAACTGCTGACGGCAAGCGGCGACGCAGCGACGGCACAGGATACATTTGTTGTTATCGCGTACCAAGTGGGGTACGGAGGTGTCCAGTTCGTAGGTGGGACGGAAACCGTCGAACATGCCGGCATCTTCCACACCGTAGTCCTTGCACATTTTCTGCAGTTCGCAATCACCGGAGCGGACGCAGGACAAGCACTTTTTCTCGTGAGTGGAGAGGATCAGCTCCAGCGTGGTCTTGCGGGCTTTCTGAACGCGAGCGGTGTTGGTCTGGATCTCCATACCCTCCGCAACGGGATACACGCAAGCGGTGACCAGACCGCGAGCGCCGGTGGCTTCTACCACACAGATGCGGCAGGCACCGATCTCATTGATATCTTTCAAAAAGCACAGCGTGGGGATCTCCACACCGGCAGCGCGGGCGGCTTCCAAGATGGTGGAGCCTTTCGGCACGCTGACGGCAATGCCGTTTACTTTTACATTAACCATATCCATTACAGCCACACTCCTTTCTTATTGCTTCACAATGGCGCCGAACTTACAGGTTTCCATACAGACACCGCACTTGATACATTTCTCGGTATCGATGACGTGAGGCTCTTTAACAGCGCCGGAGATAGCACCGACAGGACATTTGCGGGCGCAGGCTGTGCAGCCCTTGCACTTATCGGCGATGATCTCATAATGCATGAGGGATTTGCAGACACCGGCGGGACACTTCTTATCCACCACGTGAGCGATGTACTCGTCACGGAAGAAGCGCAGGGTGGACAGCACCGGGTTGGGAGCCGTCTGGCCCAGACCGCACAGGGAGTTCTCTTTGATGTAGTAGCAGAGCTGCTCCAGTTCGTCTATATCCTGGAGAGTGCCTTTGCCCTCGGTGATCTTTTCCAGTTTTTCCAGCAGACGTTTGGTACCCACACGGCAGGGAGTACATTTACCGCAGGATTCGTCAACGGTGAATTCCAGGAAGAATTTCGCCATATCCACCATACAGGTGTCTTCGTCCATGACGATCAAACCGCCGGAACCCATCATGCAACCGATGGCGATCAGGTTATCGTAGTCAACGGGCGTGTCGATCAGGTCGGCAGGGATACAGCCGCCGGAAGGACCGCCGGTCTGAGCAGCCTTGAACTTCTTACCGTTGGGGATGCCGCCGCCGATCTCTTCAATGATCTCGCGCAGGGTGGTACCCATGGGGATCTCCACCAGACCGGTATGTTTGATCTTACCGCCCAAAGCGAACACCTTGGTGCCCTTGGATTTTTCGGTACCCATGGAAGCAAACCAATCCGCACCGCGCAGAATGATCTGCGGGATGTTAGCGAAGGTCTCCACGTTGTTTTCCACGGTGGGTTTGCCGTACAGACCCTTGACTGCTGGATAGGGAGGACGGGGACGGGGCTCACCGCGGTTACCTTCGATAGAGGTCATCAACGCGGTTTCCTCACCGCACACGAACGCGCCGGCGCCCAAGCGAATCTCCAGATCAAACTCAAAGCCGGTGCCGAAGATATCCTTGCCCAACAGGCCGGCTTCACGAGCCGCGTCGATGGCGATCTGCAGACGGCGTACCGCGATGGGATACTCTGCACGGACATACACATAACCCTTGGTAGCACCGATGGCGTAGCCGGCGATGGCCATGGCCTCGATCAGGCAGTGGGGGTCGCCCTCCAAGACCGAACGGTCCATGAACGCACCCGGGTCGCCTTCGTCAGCGTTACATACCACGTATTTCTGATCCGCTTTGTTAGGAGCGGTCAGTGCCCATTTACGACCGGTGGGGAAGCCACCGCCGCCACGGCCGCGCAGACCGGAATCCGTTACGATCTGAATGACCTGCTCAGGCGTGTACTCGGTGAGACACTTTGCCAAGGCCTGATAACCGTCGTTGGCAATATACTCATCCATGGATTCGGGGTTGATGACACCGCAGTTACGCAGTGCCACACGGACCTGCTTTTTGTAGAAATCTGTCTCGTTCAGCGCCTTGACGCCGTCGCCTTCGACGGTCTCATCGTACAGCAGACGAGTGACGATACGACCCTTCAGCAGATGCTCGGAAACGATCTCGGGGATGTCTTCTACCTTCACGCAGGAATAGAAGCAGCCTTCGGGATACACGATCATGATGGGGCCGAGGGCGCACAGACCGAAGCAACCGGTACGTACGACCTGAACTTCTTTGGTTAAATCGTTTGCAGCAATTTCTTTTTCAAGAGCTTCAATAATGGCCTGGCTGTTGGAAGAGGTACAGCCGGTACCGCCGCAAACCAAAACATGAGAGCGATACATTCTTTTTCCTCCTGTCTTACTTCATCAGGTTGGCAACGGTGTACTCCACCACGGGATTGCCGTTTACCAAGTGGTCGGCGACGATGCGGGCGACCTTTTCAGGGGTGACCTTGCCGTAGGTGACCTTTTCTTTGCCCGGAACCAGCACCTCCACGATGGGCTCGAACTGGCACATACCGATGCAGCCGGTCTGCACAACGGCGACCTGCTTCAACTGGCGTTTTGCCACCTCATCCGCAAAAGCGTTGAGCACGGGACGAGCACCGGCGGCAATACCGCAGGTAGCCATGCCGACGACCACGCGGGTACCGTCGTGGGAACCCTCGCGGACCTGCATGTTGGCGCGGGCTTTTTCACGAAGAGCCTGCAATTCAGCAATAGATTTCATGAGTGTGACCTCCTGTACAATAATCAATGATGTTATGCCTGACTGTTGAGTGCCTGAACATTCTCGGTCAGATATCCTTCGATCCATTGGACGATATCCGGCTCGTTCAGCGGAACCTCACCGAGGATCTCGCGAAAAGAACGGGTATCCGCCTCAAAACTGCCGCTATCGGTCTGATGGCGGTAGACAAAATCGAGCTGCGGGTTCAGCCGGATAAGGGCGCTTACCGTGCCCACCATGTCGCCCAGCGGGGGACGGTCGATGTGATCCAGCAAAAACGCTGCGGTCACGACGGTGCCTTTTCCCAACGTGGAATCGATGGTCAGCGAACCGCCTGCCATTTCGGCAGCCATACGGAACAGCGGAATGCCCATGCCGACCCGACGGGTCGTGCGGGTGGTGAAGAACGGATCGCGCACACGCTGCAGTTGTTCTTCCGTCATACCGCGGCCGTTATCCTCGATGCCGAGGATCAGCCGATTTTGTGACACCGATTCGGTTACCCACAGGGTGATACATGTGGCGTTGGCCGCAATGGAGTTTTGTGCGATATCCAACACGTTGAGTGACAACTCACGCATAGATTATTTGCCGTATTTGGCGAGGATACCGGGAATGTCGTCGGTGGTAAGACGACCGTAAACATCGTCATTGACCGTCAGGACAGGTGCCAGACCGCAGGCGCCGATGCAACGGCACGCCGTGAGGGAGAAGCGACCATCCGCAGTGCATTCCTCTGCGTCGATGCCCAAAAGCTCTTTCAACTTATCCATCAGATCGCCGGAGCCCTTAACATAGCAGGCTGTGCCCAGGCAGACGGAGATGTTGTATTCGCCCTTGGGGGACAGGGAGAACTGTGCGTAGAAGGTGGCGACGCCGTAGACCTTTTCCAGCGGCACGCCCATACCGTCAGCAATCACTTGCTGAACTTCGATCGGCAGGTATCCGTAGATGTTCTGCGCTTCGTGCATAACGCCCATCAAACGACTGGAATCGTGCTTGTTAGCGTCGATAACCTTCTGCAACGCAGCGGCCTGTTCCGGAGTACCTTTGAACGGGAGCTTGCTGATTTTCTTTTGCATAGTACCTTTTCCTCCTTGAAAACTGAACATACTGATTATAAGTATACATGAGAGTTTATTTTTTTGCAATGGTAAAATGCAAATGTTTGTGAAAAATTTGTCGATTTTTTTAAAAAAAGAAAAGTGCCCCCCGCCTATCGGCGCGGGGGGCACTTTTGTGAGCGAAATTATGCGCGATTTCCGATCTCGTCGGTAAGTTTGGCAATGAAAGCCTCCAAGGTCATGGTTTCCGTCTGAGCGGTATCACGATTGCGGATAGAGATGGTGCCTTCGTCCATTTCTTTCTGACCGATGATGACCATGTAGGGGACGCGATCCACCACCTGTGCCTCGCGAATGAGGTAGCCGATCTTCTCGTTACGGGTATCGCGCTCGCAACGAACGCCTGCCGCACGCAGGGCTTCATAGACCTGTTCGCTGTATTCGGCGAATTTTTCCGAAACCTGCAGCACTTTAACCTGAGTGGGTGCCAGCCAAACGGGGAATTTACCGGCAAAATGCTCGGTCAAGATGCCGATGAAGCGCTCAATGGAGCCGAAGCAGACGCGGTGGATCATGATGGGACGCTGTTTTTCGCCTTTTTCATCCACATACTCCAAGTCGAAGTTGAGCGGCATTTGGAAGTCGAGCTGGATGGTGCCGCATTGCCAGGTGCGTCCCAACGTATCCTCCAGATGGAAATCGATCTTGGGACCGTAGAAAGCGCCGTCCCCCTCGTTGATGGTGTAGGGGAGACCCAGTTTTTCTAAAGCGGCTTTTAAGCCCTCGGTAGCAGCCTCCCAATCCTCGTCGCTGCCCATGCTGTCCTCGGGACGGGTGGACAGCTCCACGGCGTATTTAAAGCCGAATTTATCGTATACCTCGTTGATCAAATGCACCACGCCCATGATCTCGTCGGTGATCTGCTCACGACGCATGAAAATGTGGGCGTCATCCTGGGTGAAGCAACGCACACGGAACAAGCCGTGCAGGGCACCGCGCAACTCGTGGCGGTGAACCAGACCCAACTCACCCACGCGTAAGGGCAGATCGCGGTAGCTGTGAGGCTGGCTACGGTAGACCATCACACCGCCGGGGCAGTTCATAGGCTTCACGCAGTAGGTGTCTTCGTCGATGGTGGTGGAATACATATTATCCTTGTAGTGATCCCAGTGACCGCTGGTCTCCCACAGATGACGATTCATGATGAGGGGAGTGGAGACTTCCACATAGTTTTCGCGGGTGTGGATCTCGCGCCAATAGTCGATCAAGGCGTTTTTCAGCGCCATGCCCTTGGGCAGGAAGAAGGGGAAGCCGGGGGCCTCGTCTGCCATCATAAACAGACCCATTTCCTTACCGATGCGGCGATGATCGCGCTTTTCTGCCTCTTCCAGCATTTTCAGATAGTCGTCCAGTTCCTGCTGAGAGGGGAAGGCAATGCCCTTGATGCGGGTGAGCATTTTGTTATTCTTGTCGTTTTTCCAGTAGGCACCGGATTGGCCGGTGACCTTAAAAGCCTTCAAAGCCTTAGTGTAGCACAGGTGAGGGCCAACGCACATATCGATGTAATCGCCCTGCTGATAGAAGCTGATGACCGCGTCTTCGTCCAAA
>JAFVQV010000084.1 GCA_017504645.1 Clostridia bacterium
CGTGAAACAGTTTATCAGCGTGGAGCTGTCCATGGGTCAGATGATCGAGGATGTGCGCCTTGCTATCGAATGTACAGCACCGGTCACGCTGTGCAATCGCGTGGGCGGTATGATCCCCTCTCCCGAACAGGTGCTGGCCGCTATTCGGGAGGCCAATGAGAACGGAGGTGCTCGGTAATGGTCGTGTTTGATAAACCCCATGCGTTGGCGGATGTGCCAATGCATTATTGCCCCGGTTGTACCCATGGTATCATCCACCGTTTGGTGGCGGAAGCCATTGACGAGCTGGGCATCGAGGGTCGCACCATCGGTATTGCACCCGTTGGTTGCTCCGTGTTTGCCTACAACTATTTTAACTGCGATATGATCGAGGCGGCTCACGGCCGTGCTCCCGCCATCGCTACCGGCGTGAAGCGCGCCGATCCCGAAAATCACGTGGTGTTTACCTATCAGGGTGACGGTGACTTGGCGTCCATCGGTATGGCGGAAACCGTCCATGCCGCCGCCCGTAACGAGAATATCACCGTTATCTTTGTTAACAACGCCATCTACGGTATGACCGGCGGTCAGATGGCGCCTACTTCGCTGGTGGGACAGGTCACCCAGACTTCGCCCTATGGTCGTGATCCGCAGCACTGTGGCTATCCTATCCGCGTGTGCGAGATGTTGGCCCAGTTGGAGGGTCCCGAATATTTGGAGCGCGTGACCGTTAACAACGTGAAAAACATCCGTAAAGCCAAGGCGGCGATCAAAAAGGCGTTCCAGAATCAGCTGGACGGCAAAGGCTTCTCGTTGGTAGAGGTCGTGTCCTCCTGCCCGACCAACTGGGGTATGACACCTCAGGCGGCACTGAAATGGATCGACGAGAAGATGCTGCCGCAGTACCCGCTGGGCGTGTATAAGGATCGCTCTGCAGAACAGGGGGAAACGAAATGAGTACCACAGAATATTTGTTTTCCGGTTTCGGTGGACAGGGCATTCTGTTCACGGGTAAATTTTTGGCATACAAGGGCTTGATGGAGGATCAGCAGGTCAGCTGGTTGCCCTCCTATGGCCCCGAAATGCGTGGCGGTACCGCCAGCTGCGGCGTGATCCTCAGCGACGGTGCGGTGGGCTCGCCCATCGTGTCTCATCCCGATGTGTTGGTGGCCATGAACCTGCCGTCCTTGGATCGCTATGAGTCCGAGGTAAAGGCGGGTGGCTACATTTTTGCCGACTCCTCGCTCATCGAGCGTAAAGTGCAGCGGGACGATGTGAAAGCGTTCTACATTCCCGCCACCCGTTTAGCCGGCGAAAACGGCATTCCCACGCTGGCCAACATGATCATCCTCGGTAAACTGCTCCAAGTAACGGGTCAGTTTGAGGAGGAGAGCCTGCGCCGCACGCTGAGCAAGGTCATTTCTGCCAAGCGTGCCGATATGTTGGAAACCAACCTGAACGCCATGAAGCTTGGCGCGGAGTATAAGGAGGATTGAGTATGGAAATCACCGTTACCAAAACCACCTGCCCGAAGGAAAAACCCGACAGCAGTACACTGGGCTTCGGTAAGATCTTTACCGATCACATGTTTATGATGGATTACGCGGCGGACAAGGGTTGGTACGATGCCCGCATCGTACCCTTTGCCAATTTGTCTCTGCATCCCGCTTCTACCGTGCTTCACTACGGCGCGGAGATCTTTGAGGGGCTCAAAGCCTACCGCCGTGCGGATGGTAAGGTGCAGTTGTTCCGCCCCATGGAGAACATCCGCCGTCTGAACAACTCTGCTGAGCGTTTGTGCCTGCCCACCATCCCCGAAGAGGATGCCTTCCAAGTACTGACGGAATTTGTGGCCATGGAGCAGGATTGGACGCCCTCGGCGCCCGGTACCTCTCTGTATCTGCGCCCGTTCCTGTTCGGTAATGACGAGTCTTTGGGCGTGCACGGTGTGCATAATGCCACCTTTGTGATCATCGCGTCCCCCGTGGGCAGCTACTATAAAGAGGGCATCAACCCCGTCCGCATCATGATCGAGGACGAGGACGTCCGTGCCGTTCGCGGCGGTACGGGTTATGCCAAGTGCGGCGGCAACTACGCTGCCAGCACCCGCGCCGGCGAGCGCGCGGCACAGCAGGGCTATTCTCAGGTACTGTGGCTGGACGGCGTGGAGCGCAAGTATATCGAAGAAGTGGGCGCCATGAACGTCATGTTCAAGATCGGCGACGAGATCGTCACCCCCATGCTGTCCGGCTCCATTCTGCCCGGTATCACCCGTAAATCCTGCATCGAAGTGCTGAAAAAAGAGGGATATACGGTCAGCGAACGGCTACTCAGCGTGGACGAACTGGCGAAAGCCATGGAAGACGGCACGCTGTTGGAGGCGTGGGGCTGCGGCACGGCTGCGGTGGTATCGCCCATCGGTGAGCTGTGCTATAAAGGCAAGCGTTATGCCGTCAACAACGGCGAGATCGGTGCCGTGACTCAGCACCTGTACGATACCTTGACGGGTATCCAGTGGGGCAAGCTGGAGGACACCTTCGGTTGGACCTGTCCCATCGACTGATAAAATGCGAAACGCGACCTCAAAGGTCGCGTTTCTTTTTGGTAGCACTTGACATTGAGAATTGGATTGAGTATAATAACTCTGTTGTGGACTCAAAGAATACTCCAAAGGGAGATAGTGAAATGGCGAAGCAAACCGTTATTACCGACGAAGGTCTCAAAAAACTGGAGGCCGAGCTGGAAGAACTCAAGACTGTCAAACGAAAAGAAGTGGCAGAAAAGATCAAAGTGGCTTTGGGCTACGGTGACCTTTCGGAAAACAGTGAATACGACGAGGCGAAAAACGAGCAGGCTATCATCGAGGGTCGTATCGCTGAGATCGAAAATCAATTGAAGAATGTCCGCGTGCTGGACGAGACCGAGATCGGCACGGAAAATGTGCATATCGGTTCCACCGTTACCGTACACGAAAAAGGAAAGAAAACCAAGGAGACCTACCGTATCGTGGGCTCCACCGAAGCGGATCCGCTGGGTGGCCGTATTTCGGATGAGTCTCCCATTGGCAAGGCACTGTTGGGTCATCGCAAGGGTGACGAGGTGGAAGTGGAAACTCCCGGTGGCGTGCTTTTCCTGATCGTTGACGAGATTTCCAAATAAGTGGATGTTGTAAACCACGAACGGGCGCGGTGACCTTTGTCGCCCTGCCCGTTTTTGCAAAATAAGAGGAGCGGATACTATGAGTGAACCGATGAATCAAGCACCGGAAATGACCGAACAGCAGTTGAGTGAGCTGCTGCAGGTGCGGCGTGATAAACTGGCCGCCTTGTGTGAGGCGGGACAAAATCCCTATGAAATCACCAAATATGAGGTGACGGCGTATACCGCCGAAGCTCGCGCGGAATATGAGAAGCGTGAGGCGGAATATTTGGCACAAAACGGACAGCCGGAAGAGGGTCAGGCCATTGAACTGAACCCCGCTATCGAGGTGTCGATTGCCGGCCGTATGATGAGCCGCCGTATTATGGGTAAAGCCAGCTTTCTGGACATCCATGACAGCATGGGACGTATGCAGGTGTATGTCAGCCGCAGTGATGTGGGCGAAGATGTGTACGCTGCGTTCAAAAAATGGGATATCGGTGATATCATTGGTTTAAAGGGATTTGTGTTTCGCACCAAAATGGGCGAGATTTCGGTGCACGCCAACGCGATCACGTTGCTGTCCAAATCCTTGCGCCCGTTGCCGGAAAAATTCCACGGCCTGAAGGATACCGATACCCGTTTCAGACAGCGGTATCTGGACCTGATTGTCAATCCGGAGGTAAAGCGCAATTTTGCTATTCGTTCGCAATTTATTAAGTTTATGCGCAATTATCTGGATAACAGACGGTATATCGAGGTAGAAACGCCGGTGCTGAACACCATTGCCGGTGGTGCGGCGGCCCGTCCGTTTATTACCCATCATAACACGCTGGATCTGGATATGTACATGCGCATCGCCACCGAATTGCCGCTGAAACGATTGATCGTGGGCGGTATGGATCGGGTGTATGAGATCGGCCGTATCTTCCGTAACGAGGGTATGGATACCAAACATAACCCCGAATTTACTACCGTAGAATTGTACGAAGCCTATGCCGATTTCCACGATATGATGGATATCGCTGAAGGCATTTTGTCCGGTGCCGCTAAGGAGATTTTGGGTACATATGAGGTGGAATGGCAGGGCGAACAGATCGACCTGACCCCCGGCTGGCGTCGCCTGACGATGGTGGACGCTGTTAAGGAATATGTAGGCATCGATTTTGGCGCTATCACCGACGATGCCGAAGCGGTTGCCGCCGCTGAGGCAAAGGGTGTGGAACTGGCAGATGCCGCCGAGCGCACGTGGGGTAACGCGTTGTACGCGTGCTTTGACCAGCGTGTTGAGGAAAAGCTGATCCAGCCTACCTTTATTACCATGTATCCCGTGGAAGTATCGCCGCTGACCAAAGCGTCCCCGAAAGATCCGCGCTTAACCGAGCGCTTTGAACTCTTTGTGTGCCACAGCGAATTGGCAAACGCCTATTCCGAGCTGAATGATCCGCTGGATCAACGGCAGCGGTTTATGAAGCAGGTGGAGCAGCGAGAGCGCGGCGACGACGAAACTGAAATGCTGGACGAGGATTTTCTTACTGCATTGGAATACGGCATGCCTCCCACGGGCGGCATGGGTATGGGCATCGATCGTTGTGTGATGATGCTCACAGGTGCAGACAGCATTCGTGAGGTCATCTTGTTCCCCACGATGCGCCCGTAACTTTGTATAACTTCTTATAACTTGTTATATCGTTCTAAAACGTGTTAACGCATGAGTTTTTACCAGTTGGTATACCATTCGCAACAGAAAAGTTATAATAACTTATAATAACCCAAAGGGGCTCTACTGATTTGAGTAGAGCCCCTTTTAATTATATAATCGATGTGTCGAAAGACAAAATCATATAGATTGGAGTCGAAACACATGAAAAAAGAGATCCCCATTTGGGAAAAATCGAACCTGACCATTGAGGAAGCTGCTGCGTATTTTAACATTGGAACCAATAAAATGCGCCAACTGGCGGCAAACGAAAATTGCGATTTTGTATTATGGGTAGGAAGCAAATGCTTGATTAAAAGGACCTGCTTTGAAGAATACCTGAAAAAACGGTATTCTATTTAAGGGGGTGTGAACATGAGTAAAGTTGCGCGTTACGATAGTAATCGAGTCAAACTTCGCACTGGTGAATATCAGAAAGCAGGCGGAAATTATGAATACCGCTATACGGTCTTCGGGAAAAGATATTCTGTTTATGCCAAAAATTTAGATGTACTACGTGAAAAAGAATCTCAGATTTTTTCGATGGACATTGCTCACCAGACAAGATTCAATAGCAGGATCACAACCCTCAATGATGTTTTTGACCTGTGGAAAGAATTGAAAAGAGGGCTGCGGCCGAATACATTCCAGAATTATTGTTATATGTATAGGCAGTACGTACAAGAAAGTTTTGGTCGGCAATACATTGCCAGCATTAAAAAATCCGATGTAAAACGCTTCTTTAACTATTTGGCAGATGAACGGCGATTGAAGGAAGGGACTATTGGGGTGGTGCACACCATTCTCCATCAGGTGTTTCAAATTGCGGTGGATGACGAATGGATCGAAAGAAATCCATCTGATCATGCTATCAAAGAACTCAGACGATCGCACCAGTTAGATAGTAAGAAACGTCAAGCATTATCCAAGGATGAACAAGAGCTTCTCTTATCTTTCCTTTCGCAGAACACGCCAAATGCACGATGGTATCCTATAACAGCAATTCTATTGGGGACGGGTATGCGTGTTGGCGAAGCAACAGGACTTCGATGGGAGGATATTGATTTTGAGGAAGACATGATCGATGTGAATCACACGTTAGTGTACTACAGCAGTGGGACCCATCAATGTAAATATGCTATTAATGATACCAAGACACCGGCTGGTAAGCGACAGATTCCTATGACAAAAACTGTGCGAGCAGCCTTCCTAATGGAAAAGGAAATGCAGGAACAGCTGGATGTTGTTTGCAATATCTCCGTTGATGGATATACGAATTTTGTGTTTTTGAATCGCTTTGGCGGATTGCATACACAAGGAACGCTGAATAAAGCGTATAGGCGTATCATTCGAGATTGCAATGACACCGAGTTTTTAAAAAGTGAAAATCCGTCGGTTCTTTTGCCTAACTTTAGTAGTCATAATCTAAGACATACTTTTGCCACAAGACTGTGTGAATCGGGAATGAACATAAGACTGATTCAAGATGTTTTAGGACACTCCGATATTTCGACAACCATGGATATATATGCACATGTTACACAAGAGGCAAGGTGCCAAGCTAGAGAATTTATGGATTTATATCTTTGATTAAAGAAAGGGCAAAACGAATTTTCTTGAAAGAAAAATAACGTAGTAAAGTATAATATTTGTTGTTATCAACGGAATGAAATATCAGTTAAATGAAAAAATCAGTCAAGGTTGACTTTTAGGCCTTGACTGATTCTCTAATAAATCACCTTTAGGAGAAAGGTTAAGTTTTATGTTAGATTAGCGATACCCCCAAGACTTGCCGATGCGGATTTTTTCAATTTTGCCCTCGTCGGTCAATTTTGCAAGAATGCGGTTGGCGGTTGCGGAAGATACTTGGAACATCTGACGTACATCGGCATTGGTGATTGTTCCATTCTTTTTCAGGAAAAGTTCAATCTTATACCAACGCAGCTCATCGATGGTCATATTTTCCGCGGCGCCGCTGGTCTGCACGGCCTCTAGCAGTGCTTCCTTGATAGCAGACAGCATAAATTCAATAAATGCGGTAGACTCGCCCTCGTAGTTGGAGCGGTTGATGGCAGCATAGTATTCCTCCTGCCGGTCGTGAATGATGGATTCCACCGGTAACCACGCAAACATAGGTTTCCACTGAGTCAGCAGGAGGGTATGCCACAGACGCCCAATTCGCCCGTTACCATCGGCGAAAGGATGGATAACCTCTAATTCATAATGGAAAACACAGCTTTTAATCAACATGTGAAGTTCACTGCCTTTGACCCATTCCAGTAGTTCCATTGTTAATCCCGGTGCGTAATCGGGCAGCGTGCCGAAATGCAGAATGTTGCCTTGCTTGTCTACTACCCCTACGGGACCGGAACGGAAACAGCCGGACTCTTCCGTCAACCCCTTGGTCATAATAGCATGGGCGTTTAGCAGAGCTTCAACAGAATAAGGATTTAGTGAATCCATGATTTCGTAAATTTCGTAGGCGTTTTTGACCTCGGCAATATCTTTAGGCGGGGCGATAACTTTTTTGCCATTCAGAACAGCTGTTACCTGCTCCAAACTTAGTGTGTTTTGTTCGATTGCCAAGGATGAGTAGATGGTGCGGATGCGATTGGTACGGCGTAGCAGAGGGTTCGTTGTCAATCCTGATACTGCGTTGACTTGCCCAACCAATTCCGCAATTGTCGCAATCTTGTCAAGAATAGATGTGGTAATCTCAAAGGGTGGTTTTTTATTATACAAGATTAATCACCTCGTACGTATTATAGCACATCATCAATCATTTATCAATTAAAATGATTGATGAAATGAGCGATGAAAACAAATCATAATCAAGAATTCTCGACGCAAAATTTGACTTGCTGCCTTATGATTAGTATAATGTGTTTGTGTTTGGAGATGTAACCAAGCACAACATGTCCATGACAGAAGTTGCCTTGCGAAGCTTGGAAGAGTATTTGTCCAAAAACAAGTGAGTGCTGTGAGCTCCTTTTCAATATTTATTGAAGGAGGTAAACAGTATGGCAACGGCACGAAAAGACGAGCGTGGTAGAGCGCTGAGAAAGGGAGAGGTGCAAAGAGCATCAGATAAGCGATACATGTATACTTATACTGATCCGTTAGGGCGGCGTAAGTTCATTTATGCGCAAGATCTGACAACGCTTAGAGAAAAAGAAAAGCAACTGATGAAGGATCAACTGGATGGGTTGGATATATATGTTGCAGGAAAGGCCACTCTAAATGATACATTCGACAGATATATGTCCACGAAATGCAAGTTGAGAGCGACCACCCGCAGTAATTACCTTTACATGTATGATCGCTTTGTCAGAAGCACTTTTGGCAAGAGGAAAATTGCAGAAATCAAATATTCCGATGTACTTCAATTTTATCTCCATTTACTTAATGTAGACGATTTGTCTTTAGGTACATTGGACTCGGTTCACACATTACTGCATCCGACTTTTCAATTGGCGGTTCGGGATGAAATTATTCGTAAGAATCCATCGGACGGTGTGATGAAAGAAGTCGGAAAGGAAACCGACAAGGCGAGAGGCGTGCGACACGCACTAACGATTGCACAGCAACGGGCATTTATGGATTATATTGCCAATCATCCGGTATATTATCATTGGTGGCCATTGTTTGCGGTAATGTTAGGAACTGGTGGTCGCGTCGGTGAAGTGTTAGGATTGACATGGGATGATCTCGATTTTGACCATCGAATAATCAGTATTAATCACAGCCTTGTTTATTATCCCGTGGGGAATTCTCGAACATCCACCTTGCATATATCGAAGCCTAAAACCGAGGCCGGCATTCGCACAGTTCCGATGCTTGATGTAGTATTTGACGCATTTCAAATGGTGCAGGAAGAACAAGATGAGAACGGGGCAACCGATGTGGAGATTGATGATATGAAAGGTTTTATATTCATCAATCGTTTCGGCTCAGTGCAAAACCCGCAATCTGTCAACCGAACCATTAAACGCATCATTACCAGTTACAACGCGGAAGAAGTTGTGCAGGCCAAGAAGGAACGGCGGGAGCCGATCATTCTTCCGGATTTTTCTTGTCACCATCTAAGGCATACTTTTTGTACCCGACTCTGTGAGAATGAAACGAATTTGAAAGTGATCCAAGAAATCATGGGACATCGTAATATTGAAACGACGATGGACATCTATGCTGAAGCGACGGATCAAAAGAAACAAGAGTCATTTAACAACTTATCAAAACTGGACATTTTTTGAAAAGGGTTTTCTGGTGTGAAACCTGACAACAAAAGCACTGCGAAGACAGCAGTTTGACAACAATTTTGCTTCTTTCCCTGATGTAATATGAATGGATATGAAGTTCGGGAAAGTCAGCAAAACAAAGGATTTGAGCAAATATGAAGAGATATGAATTGTTGGAGAAAATTTTCCCCACGATGAAGCCCCTTGATTAAGAAAATGCCGTAAAATAGCGGTATTACAGGGTTTTTACAAACCTACAAAAACCGATTTACGACACATTTACGACAAATGAAAAAATGAAGACACCCTATGACCGTAAAAAGTCATAGGGTGTTTTTTGCATATTCTTATCAAACAGACCGACAAATTGGAATTGGTTTAATCCTTGCTTAACACTTTTTTCTGCCAAGACTTTTTTTCGCATTGAGGGCAACGCATATATCTTGTTCTGCCCATATGTGGTGCGAAATTGACCGCTTTGTATGTGGGTACATATCTGTGTCCGCATTCTTTACATGCATAATACCCTGCTACTTGCTCAATCCGCAATGCATAGAAGCAACCTGCAAAAAACAAAATGAATCCAAGCACCATAAGAGAAATCCTTAGGCCGTTTGACATCTGCACAAAAGAGGCAAGGAGAACCATGGCGAAAAGAACGACTGTTGCAGTAATGCCTATAAACACTTCTACAGACAACAATCTTTTGTCTGCCTGTTCTTTTTGCTTAATCATTTCAAGCAAATTGTTCTCTAATTCTTTGTTGTAATTATCCATTGTAACTACCTCCCCACATAATAAATCATTAACGCTGATACCCAGAACATCACAAAGGTCAAGCATAATGGATGAGTCGGGCAAAGATTTGCCAGTTTCCCATTTTGATATTGCTCTGTCGGTAATGTTCAGTTTTTCTGCCAACTGCATTTGCGTTAGGTTTTCCTTTTTTCTGCACTCGGCTATAAACTTTCCGATTTTTACTTGGTCCATAGGCTACCTCCTTTC
>JAFVQV010000085.1 GCA_017504645.1 Clostridia bacterium
AAAGCCGATGCTTTCATACAGGCGCTGTGCCGCACTGTTTTTGGGGCAAATCAAGACCTGTTTTCCCTCCGCCTGCAGTTGTTGAATCAATGCCGTTACGCAAGCAGAGGCATACCCCTTTCGGCGATGCTCCGCCGCTGTTGCCACAGCACCGATCACCGCTCCCGTTTCCCATTCCGCTACCGTCATAGCGGAGGCGGCTACCGCACCACCCGTTACAATGGCGCAATTGCGGCAAAATCCGTGCCGCGTGCGATAGCTAACATCCAGATACCATTCCTCAAAAGGCGGAAAATCGGGAAAAACACCCGCCAAAAACGGATACAAATCCCGCGGTGACACAGACACAGCATCTACCGTAGACAGAGGAAGCGGTTGGCACCGCATAACCGATCGAATTTCCAAAGCTTGTCCATGTATGGTTTGCGCAAAGGAACGGTCGGTGCGCACGGTGCGAATATCCGGCTGCGCATTCAGAAACCAAGCCGTTTCCTCATAGGATGACTCTGAGCAACACACCGTCGCCGTGCCATCCATCACAGCAATCATACCACCGTGTTCATCCCCGTAAAAGCGCAGAAAACCTTGATCGGCACCGTATGCCCCGTACAACCCTTTTATGTATCCCGACAAAATATCGTCGGGCAAGCACATAAGGTGCTCTTCGTTGTCAAGCTGACGTATCATACGGTTACATTCCAAGCAGGCAGTGTATTCATCAGCAATTCCAACAACCGATAAGTGGCATCCACATCCGTCGCATCCAGCACGCAGGCAGGCGAATGGATATAGCGGCACGGCAGCGATACTGCCGTCACTTTGGCACCCATACCCGCAGTTTGGAACGCGCCGGCGTCATTTCCGCCGGCAATCGTGGTCTTGGTTTGTGCGGAAATGCCGTTCTGCTTAGCCAAAGACATAATGTGCGTATATAACTCATGATCATACAGCGTGCGACGATCCATAAAAGACACCACGGGACCCCCACCGACACGGCACACCTGCTTATCCGTCGGTACACCGGCGGTATCGGCAGCCGTGGTCGCATCGATCACCACCGCATACTCGGGCTGCAGGGTGTTGCCGACAACGGTAGCACCACGCAATCCTACTTCCTCCTGAACGGTAAACGTCAGGGTCACATCGTATTCCGGCTGTGTTTTCGCCAACTGCAGCAGCAAGGCACATCCCACACGGTCATCAAGTGCTTTGGCTTTGAACCGACCATCGCCGAGGTTCGTATACTCACTGACAAAATAAACCGCATCACCGAGACGCACGACTCGTTCCGCTTCCTCACGGCTATCCGCACCGATGTCGATGCGCATATCCGCAATGGCGGGAACGGTAGTTTTTTCTTTATCCTTGCATTGGTGGATCGCCTTTCCGCCGATAACACCGATGTGTCCATTTACGGATACGCGCCGGGCATATACCACAGCGGGCATCACACCGCCTACTGCATCAAAGCGCAGATAACCGTCATCCGTAATGCCGGTAACAATACCGCCCACTTCGTCCATGTGCGCCGCCATCACGACACGGTGAGGTGCAGGCTGTTTTCCTTTTAAGTGAACGATACAGTTGCCGATGCGGTCCACGGTTATGGATTCCACGGCGGGAGCGTCTTTCAGCCGCTCGTGGATATACGCCGCCACCATGTCCTCAAAGCCGGAGATCCCCTCAATATCCGACAGTTCCCGAATCGTATCAAGCATGTGCGGGCACCTCCCCCTGCAGAATAAACGCGGCCATCAGGCGGGACACCGCCTCAATATCCCCAAGGGATACGACCTCTACCGGCGTATGCATATACCGCAGCGGAATGGATAATAGCGCGCAAGGGATCCC
The DNA here is from genome assembly GCA_017504645.1 of Clostridia bacterium. Taxonomy (GTDB): domain Bacteria; phylum Bacillota; class Clostridia; order Oscillospirales; family Acutalibacteraceae; genus RGIG3009. The sequence continues at coordinate 1,852 of JAFVQV010000085.1, forward strand.
CTCGCCGGTGATACCGATGCGATCGGCATCGGTGCCGGTAGTGGCACCCATTATCTCATGCTGTACGAGGATCGTATGCTCCTCTGCCAGCGCATACAGTGTCGATGACATCTGTCGATTCAGCGTGGGAGAAACGCCTAACATTACCCCTTTGTCCAAGGCACCACATTGGCTTTTGTCGGCGTCGGGGGTATGGGCAAAACTGACATCTACAGCCAAGGCTGCGTCGGGCTTGATCTGAAAAGCCGCAGGACCGGCACCGCGGGTGCCGAGTTCCTCCTGTACGCAAAAAGAGACTGCTACATTCACAGGCAGGGTATTCCCCTTTACGGCGTCTAACGCACCCAGCACTGCCGCCACGCCGGCGCGGTCATCCAACGCTTTTGAGCAAATGCGGTCACCCAGAAGCTCGTCAAAATGCGGACGAAAAATCGCCCGTGTCCCCAGCGGTATCTTCTCACAGGCTTCCTCGTAAGTCAGACCCACATCCACACCGCGGTCAGCCAATTCCGGCAACGGCTCCTCAGCCTTTGCCAGGTGCGGCGGCGTAGAGCAAAACACACCATGCAACGGCGGTTGCGTTAAAAGAACCACCTCTGCAGCACCCACCGTGCGATTGTCGATGCCGCCACAAGCGGACAAATGCACAAAGCCCTGCTCGTCGATGTGGCTGACGATAAATCCGATCTCGTCAATGTGCGCCTCCAGCAGCACGGTGGGAGCATCGTTTTTTTCTGTCGAAAGAAAGCCCAACACATTTCCCAAAGCATCTATACGGATATCATCCGTATAAGCGGAAAGGTATTGCACAGCCACCTTTGACGCGTCACAAATGCCGTTAACGCCATTTGCCATGCACAGATCTTTTAAAACCGTTTTCAGTTCCATCTTTTCACAGC
>JAFVQV010000086.1 GCA_017504645.1 Clostridia bacterium
AACCGGGATGCTCGGTACGGTGGGTAGAAACAGCGGTATCGGTATGTATGGTAGCACTCTTAATGATGGGCTTAACCTCAATTTTAGCCGCATCAGCATGGCGCAGGGTCAATTCATAATCATGGATACGCACTTCCAGCGGGTCTCCCATAGGGGCAAACTTCACCAGGGTTACCTCAGCGCCAGGAATGAGACCCATATCGAGAAAATGCTGACGCAGCGCACCTTCGCCGCCTACCGTCAGCAGCTGTCCCATTTCCCCCGCCCGCAGGCGATCCAACGTTGTCTTTTTCTGCTCCATAGTGTAAATCCTTTGTCGAAAAAACCTTAAGTTTGTCATTGCTAACCATAGTGTATACTGCCGCGCCACAACTGTCAAGCCCCCCTTTTTATTTTGTGAAAAAGGCCACCCTCACGGGCGGCCTTTCCATTCCATGTAGACTTTTACCGCAGTTTCGGGATCAGCAGCAGACCTGAAGGTGCATCGCCTTCCTCCAAATGATTGGCGTTGCGTATGGCATCTTCATCGGTGCGGTACTGCTTGGCAATATCCCACAGGGTCTCCCCTTCTGCCATGCGCCGCAGAATGAGGCTGGGGCTTTTTGCCCGATCTTCCTCCGTGAGTTCAACCGAGGAAATGACGGATATATTCTCCTCCTCTTTGCTGGTAATTTTGAAGATAACGGGTATACTGATGCGGACGGTGCTGCCGCTGCACTGCCAAGTCGGACGACCGCAGCCCACAGTTACAAACCCCTTCACCTCACCCGTAGCAGCGCTCACTTCCACGGAGCGTGTGGTGCTGACAGGCGCATCGGTGTCATCTAAGTAAAGGATATGCATATGCACCGTGGTGCGCAGCATATGTCCATGTTCCTCAGCACTCACCGATGCACTGCCACAATCCCAGTCCGTGAGACAGACAAAGGCAGGCGGGCTGTCAAAATCCAACTGTAGCACTGCATCCTCATGGATGCTGCGGGGCGGCACACGGACGGGAATGCTGATATTACGCCGCTCCAATGCGGCAGCACAGTGCGTAGAATAGAGGTCGGTAACGCAATCCATATTCTGGCGACAATAGGCACTGATGCACAGACACAATCGCCCCGTAATACCAAAGGCAGCGCTGCCTTCACTGCGAAGAATCCGTACATCGCTGTCTCCCATCTGGGCCGTCAGCACATAGTCTGCCTCCTCCGGCAGTTCTGCCACATCGACGATTTGTGAAAAGTCCAGTGCCTCCTCCCAGCGGTGGAGACTGCGGTCTTCACTGCGGTACACGGTACAAAGCCATAGCTCCCCCTTGACCATCAGCTTGTTGCCTACCCGCTGAGAAGAATGTACGGTAGGTACAGCATTGTACAGCAGCAGATCCTCCGGCGGGTGATCGGCGATGGGCATACTCTGACAGGTAACGCTGCACTCCTTCTCCGCTACAGCACATAAAATAGGCAGGGACTTCGTCGTACAGCGGCGGCGAACGGACGGCTCTTCCTCCGTATCGCAGCAGAGGCGGCGTGTACCCTCCCGATAGGGAGTGACGGTGATCTCCGGCAGCACCTTTACATAGAGCTTGCGGGAAGTGACTACCGTGGCTTCCGCAAGGAGCAAGCGGCCTGTGATCCACAAGGTGCGGCATTTATGAAGGGTACGATCCTCCAAAGGACAGGAGAACGGCACATTGAGTGTCAAGCTCCGCAAACCTGCCGCCTCCTCAGAGGTGTAGAGTACCGTTACCTTTACACTGCCGGAGACGGTGCAGCGCTCCTCCCCTACCAACTTTTCACGGATACACAGTTTCCCTGTCGTCTCCACGATCCGCGCAACGGCGGGACAATATTCCGGTATCACCGTCTCCATGGACTCCTCACGGGTGGCGGTGACGGCAGTAGTTTCCTCCCAGCAGAGGATGTCTTCAAATTGCAAGCCCAGTTCCATACGTTCAGCCCTCTCAAAATGTGATGTTGCTACAGTGTATGAATTGGGCAGCTGGAATTATGACTCGATGTGGAAGATACTGCGTAATATGGCGCGCAGGGGTTTTGGGGCTTTCCAAACAATGATCTTCACGAAGCTACCTCCTATCTTTCAAACAAGCGATGCCGCAGGCGATCAGTAGGAAGGCCACAAGGAACATCAGCACGCCTACAGGAAACACGGCGGCGATAAAGATCCCCAATCCCAACGCCAAGGCGCAAATGCCAAGACACGTTGATCCGTTGCCTCTCATTGCTCTGACCTCCTCTCTACTTCATTTTATGTGAAATAGAAAAAGGCGTGCCATGCAGCACACCTTTTGGACATCATTTGGGTGAATATTACTCGGAGAATTCAGATACATTTGTGCTTACCTTAGGAAACTCTATTTCGCCGTTTCGCTTGTAGAGCCATACCGCCACGGCTGCGGCTGCGGCAAAGGAGATAGGCCAAGCCCACCATATGGCAACAGGGGCACGCAGCACAAAATAGCCCGCCATAATGACTGCGATTTTTACACCCAGCTGCACCAAGCCGCTGTACATGGCCTCTTTTGCCTTGCCGATACCGCGCATCAGCTGCTGATAGACCAACATGATACCGGCAAAAACACCGGGAACGGCGGTAATGAGAAGGAACTGATAGGAAATGCGGAGCATCTCCTCTGAGGGCTCTTCCAAAAACTGAGCCGCAATACTTGTGCCAAACAGCACCAGAACGATACCCAGTACAACGGAGATGATCACCTGCAGCTTCATTGCTGCCTGTCGCCCCTTATGGATTCGCTCTGCTTCCCGCGCACCGTAATTCTGACCGGTATACACCGACAAGGTATTGCCCACCGTTTCCAAGGGCATCAAAGCAAACGTGCCTACGCGGCCACCTGCGGTATAGGCTGCCATGACCACCGAGCCAAAAGAATTGACAACGCCTTGGGCTACGATATTGCCCAGATTATTGAAAGCGGTCTGCACGGCGATGGGTAAGGCGAGCTTGATGATTTTGGAAAAGCTTCTTCGATCCGGCTTTAGATCTTCCCTCTTCATGCGCATTTGGGGATACTTAATAAACAATACCGTAGAGGAAAAGGCCACGCTCAACAGCTGCGCCA
>JAFVQV010000087.1 GCA_017504645.1 Clostridia bacterium
CGCAGCTTCAGGTTTTCTTCGGTGGAAGTGGTTACTACTTCGCCCAGCAGTTCAGCGAACTTTGCAGCGTGTTCAGCTTCTTCGTATGCAGCCTTTTCCCAGTACAGACCGATTTCGGGATACCCTTCACGATGGGCGACACGCGCCATAGCCAGGTACATACCCACCTCAGAGCATTCACCGGTGAAGTTAGCGCGGAGCATTTCCACGACCTCGGCGTCAACGCCCTGAGCGATGCCCACACGGTGCTCGTCCGCCCACACGCGGTCGCTGTTGGACTTGGCAGTGGCTTCGGGAGCTGCCGCAGGAGCAGGTGCTTCCTTAAATTTCTCGGCGGGAGCGTTGCAGATGGGGCAGGAGCCGGGGGCGGCGTCACCGTTGTGAACGTAACCGCAGACTAAACAGACATACTTTTTCATGATTGTTTCCTCCAAATTTCATTTTTATTTTTGTTAGGGTTTGCAATGGGGACAGACACCGGTGGTGTAGACCTCCAAGGTGTCGGCGCCGTAGGGGCTGTCGGTCAGTAGACTGACCGTTTGTTCCGACAGCGGGAAATCGTATACCGCGCCGCAACCGGTACACCGAAAGTGTCCGTGCTGCCCCATTTCCGCGTCGAACCGTTGTTCATCCGCGTCAATGGTGATGGTGCGGATCAATCCCGCCTTGGACAAGGCGCGAGCGGTGTTGTACACCGTTGTGCGAGACAGGGAGGGGTGATCCGCCAGTAAAGCGCGATACATGGTATCCGCTGTAGGATGTGTGCGGTGACGGAGCAGATACTCATACACCGCTACGCGCTGCTGTGTGGGACAGATCCCGCGGCTGCGCAGGGTATCGGAAAGTTCCTGCTTTGTCATAGCAACCTCCTTTGAAATCGTTGTAAATTTGTAACGATTACAATTTTATTATAGCGATGTTTTTGCGTTTGTCAAGTGTTTTTTAAAAATTTTTTGCCGGGGAGACACCGAAGATGGCAGAATACAGGTAAGAATTGGCAGGCTGCACTAAGAAAAAAGCGTATGGGTGGGGGAATGTGTCATATATTCCTAAAAATTGCACAGTTATTTAAAAAAATGATATGTAAAAAATTGCGAAGAAAAGCTATAATTTAATCGCACCTTTTTATGCAAAACGGCATGTGTGGAGATCTCTCTGCGGGCGGGACGGATTTTCAATTTTTGAAGGTTATGTGCAATGACACATTACGACCGTTCGTGGTACAATTAAACACACAAATGTCGGAGTTGATGGTTTTCTTTTTGTGCAATGTGTTGAGTTGCCGTTGCACACCGGTAAACATCAAGGAAAAACGCAAAATTAAGCAGGCTGTCGGTCTGCTGCACGGAGGTGGTTGCGCTCAAAAATGGAAACAGGGGATCCCCTGTTTCATCCCACATGGTATGTGGGATGAATGTCCTGTTGGTTTTCCTAATTATCTTTAAGGAGGAGTAAAACTGATGAAACGAATGAAATCCATGAAGGTCCTTTCGCTGTTGGCTGTGGTTGCCATGCTGGCAGTCGTGCTGGTTCCCAATCTGACCGCGTTGGCAGATGGCAGCAGCACGCCTCCGGCCAATCTGATTGCCACTGCTAAAAGTGCAAAACTGTATCAGATTGCGCATACGCTGGACTGGTCGATCCTGACGGATAACGACACTACCAACGATGTACCGGATTACACCGGAACTACCAGCTTTGGTATGGTTCCTGCCGATAGCTACGGCAACGAGGGTGCTTTTTTCACAAACTACTGGAATACCAAATACGGTAGTTCAAAGAAAGACGAACTGCAGCAGGATGCAGAAGCTGCCCTTTGCGATGGCAAGAAAGTGCCGATTCCTTGGAAAGCTTTGGGTGTGGGTGCCTACGCAGATGGCTGCATCGGAATTAACAGTCAAGATGCTGCCACTGTTTCTGCACGCCGCTTGGGTATCATGTACGATCTGGGTGCCGAGTGCAATCTGACCGGTATTACCATTTCGATGAACAAGCACGACGGCAATGCCCGTAAGATCTATCAGTACTCGGTCTATGCCGGCAACGTGGCCGATAAGACCATCTTGAGCAACCTGATCGGTCACGGTGGGTATGGCGACGGTACCGGCTGTGAATGGGTGCAGGCGACGGATGCCACGGATGTGGATGGCACGAACAATACCTACATGGACCTGCCCGCTACGCTGAATGGTTCCGGTCAGTATGTGCTGATCGTTTTTGACTTCTTGGGAACCGATCCCGGCGCCATCACCTCGGCACCGGATGGTGATCCTAACAAGAGCGCTAGTGATCAGCCCGATGCCGGCGGTAAGATCGCTGTGACTGAGATCGTGCTTGAGGGCACTGCCAAGCCTGCAACTCCCAATCTGATCGCTACCGCTGACAGCGTGAAGGTGTATCGCGTGAAGCACACGCTGGACTGGGATGCTACCATGCCTGTAGACTACAGCAACACCACTGAGTTCGGTCTGGGTGGTAGAGATGGCAAGACTGATGGTAAATTCACCACTTGGATGGCAGACTGGAGTAAACACGACGAGTGGATAGCCGATCTGTACGACGGCAATACCGACGATGTGCCCTACAAATCTGCCGAAATTGCCGCATATTACGTCGGTATCGCTGGTGTCAGTGTTGCCTGGAACACGGCAGTGGATACCTATAAAACCGATATGCGTCCGTGGCTGACGGAGTATCGCTACGGCTTGATGTACGACCTGGGCGCTTCCTACGATCTGTCCAAGATCACCCTGTCTTGGGGTACCGACAAGCGTTGCGCCTATCACTACTCCGTGTATGCCGGTGACGCCAACGACAAGAGCATCCTGAGCAATCTGGTGGGTAAGAGCGGCTACATCACCGAAAACAAGGCACAAAGCGTGTCTGCCACCTTGGATGGTCACGGCCGCTATGTGTTGATCATGTTTGACCTGCAGTACAACGATCCCGGAAACGCGACTGACAGCTCCACTGATGCTGCTGACAGAAGCACTGCTGCCGGCTACGACTTTACGGCTTGCGACGGCGCTATCGGTGTAACCGAGATCAAACTGGAAGGTGAAGAGAGAGCCGCTACTCCCAACATCCTGCTCAACAACGACAAGGTGAAGGCCAACCTGGTGCATGTGACCCATGCGCTTGACTGGGCGGAAACCTTCGAAAACGGTGATTTCGATTACGAGTCCAAGGACTTCGAACTGCAGAGCGCGTTCGAAGATTCCATTGTGGCCGGTTGGACCGATGGCGATTACACCACCGGTAACGACAACATGAACTTTGGTTACAACCCCGGCCTTGGTTCCGCACACCAGACGGAGCTCCGCAGCGGTCTGCTGGTCGATCTGGGTGGCTTCTACGATTTGACCACGGTGGCGCTGAATGTTGCGGAGAAGCACATCGGCTCCAAGCGGTATCTGTATGATGTTTCCGTATATGCCGGTGCTGTAAACGATGGCTCCATCCTGAACAACCGTATCGGTCACGGTGGTAACACCTCTCAGCAGGTTGCTATGGGTGCCCAGACCACCACATCGGTGCGCTATGTGCTCTTCATGTTCAACCGCTTGGGTACCGATCCCGGCAACTTGAACGACGGTTCTCCCACGCCGGGCGGCACTTACTATAGCATGGGTGATCAAGCGAAGAACCTCGACAAGGCTCTGGAAGGTTGCTCTTGGGCAAACGGCGCCTTCGTCTTCTCGGAAGTTGAAATATTCGGTACCGAGGGCGTGGATCCCACCGATACCGATACCGCTACCGATGCCGAGAGCGGCGTGTCTGTGCAGATCGTCACTTATGATAATCAGGTGCACGTGGGTAAGATTGTGCTGACCGAAGGTACCTTTACCGACGCTCAGAAGACCTCTATCAACAACGATGGTATGTATCCCACCAAGACCTTCTCCTTTAAGATTTTGGATGAGAACGATCAAGAGATCACTGATCTGAGCGGCCGTCAGTGCAAGATTTCCATTCCCATGACCAACGGTGAGTTTGTGTACAAGGTCAAGGCGGACGGCACTCTGGAAGCTATCCTGACGGATGTGGACATGGATACCAACTCCATGGTGTTCTCTTGCTCCGGTGACGAGATCTTCAGCACCTTTGCCATTGCCACCTTTACTCCTCCGGAAGAGGATAACGGTGACACGGACGATACGGGTAACGCGGGTGATACGGACGGTTCCGAAGGAACTGAAAATCCGCCCACGGGTCATGCCGCTCCTGTGGCTGTGATGGCGCTGCTGGCTATGTCCGGTGCCGCGATCTTCGTGACTCGCAAGACGAAGAAGAACTAAACAGTAGTTTCCTGTTGAAAGGAGATCGCATATGCTTAAAAAACGCTTATTAGCATTCTTGATTGCCGGTATGCTGCTGTTGTCGTTGACGGCGTGCGATGGCGATGTGAAGGTGGATGTCACGATTAATCCGACTACCACTGCCGGTGGTGATGATACCGTCACCACCACGGTGGCAGGGGATAACACCGATTCCACCACAGTCGCCGACAACAAAACCGATTCTACGACTACGGCAGGCGGCAACAATAATAACAACAATAATAACAATAA
>JAFVQV010000088.1 GCA_017504645.1 Clostridia bacterium
ATGAAGAACTGTTTCGCGATGAGGAAATTTTGTCTGCCCTGGGTGTCACGCTGTCGGTGGCACTGATCGCCACGGTGGTCTCCACCATTATCGGTACGCTGGCGGCCATTGGCTTCCGCAGTGTCAACGCCCGTTTGCGCGGCGTGCTGATGGCGATCAACAATTTCCCTATGGTAAACCCCGAGATCGTGACCGGCATCGCGTTGATGCTGTTGTTTGTATTCATTCATCGTACCACAGGCTTGCTGCAGCCGGGCTATGTGCCGCTGCTGTTGTCGCACATTACGTTCTGTATTCCGTATGTGGTACTGCAGGTATTGCCAAAGCTGCGACAGGCCAATCCCCATTTGTACGAGGCGGCAGTGGACTTGGGCTGCCGTCCGGTTACGGCTTTCTTGAAAGTTATGGTTCCCGAAATTCTGCCCGGTATCATCACCGGTGCGCTGATGGCGTTTACCATGTCTTTGGACGATTTTGTGATCAGCCTGTTTACCTCCGGCGCCTCGGCACAGAACTTGTCTGTCACCATCTATTCCATGGTGAAACGCCGCGTTACGCCGGAGATCAATGCGTTGTCCACGTTGATGTTTGGGGCGGTGCTCATTCTACTGATTTTAGTGAATGTTCTGCAAATGAAGTCTGAGCCGAAAAAGAAAAAAGCCTGAGTGAAAGGGGAGTAACAGTTGAAAAAAATAATATCACTGCTGCTGGCGTGTATGGTTGCTCTTCTGTGCTCCACCCCGGTCGCAGCAGACAATGCGTCGGATAGGAAAAATGTGACGCTCAATGTGTATAACTGGGGCGAATATATCGACCCGTCGGTGAATGACCTGTTTACCGAGGAGACCGGCATTAAGGTCAATTATAAGAATTTTACGGATAACGAGAGTATGTACGCGGTGTTGTCCTCCGGCGCGGCGGTATACGATATCGTGGTGCCCTCGGATTATATGGTGGGTAAAATGATCGCTGAGGGAATGCTGGCAAAGCTGGATTTTAATAACATTCCGAACTACTCCTACATCTCTGAGTCCTTGAAAAATCAGTCCTACGACCCCAAAAACGAATATTCCGTTCCCTACACATGGGGAACGGTAGGTATCTTTTACAACACCAAATATGTGTCGGAGGAGGATCTGCAGCAGGGCTGGGATCTCCTTTGGGATGAGAAGTACAGCGGCCGTATTTTCATGTTTGATAACCCCCGCGATGCGTTTGGTATTGCACTGCTGAAATGCGGATATTCTTTGAACACCACCGATCCCGCCCATTGGGACGCGGCATACGAAGCGTTGGTACAGCAGAAGCCCATTCTCCATCAGTATGTAATGGACCAGGTCTTTGATAAAATGATCAATGAAGAAGGCTGGATCGCTCCGTATTATGCCGGTGACGGCATCATCATGATGGATGAGGAAGAGGGCAACCTCGATATTGATTTCTTCGTCCCCGATATGGGTACCAATTTGTTTGTGGACGCTCTGTGTATTCCCGCCAACGCGGTGCATAAGGCGGAAGCGGAGCAGTATATCAATTTCCTGTGCCGCACGGATATTGCTTTGTTGAACGCGGAATACATTGGTTATTCCACTCCGCAGGAGGAGGCGCGCGCACAACTGGATCCCGAGGTGGGCGAGAACGAAAACTTCTATCCTCCTGAAGAGTTGCTGGCAAAAACCGAGATTTTCCTGACCTTGCCCGATGAGACCGGTACCTACATGGATTCTCTGTGGTTGAAGCTAAAACTTCCCTCCGATATGTGGGCGATCTGCACCGTGGTGGTGGGTGTGCTGGCGGTGGCGTGTTTGGTACTGTTTGCCGTTCGTTTTGTACGCAAGATCGTCGCTAAAAAATCCTGAAAGAAGAGAGTTTCGATTGAAATCGTGGAAAACTTGCCTATTTGACTTGGACGGTACGCTGATCGATACCGTGGATGATCTGGCATCTGCCTGCGAGCAAGTGCTTGCCGAATTTGGCTTTGGCAAGGCTGACGGTACGGCGGTGTATACTCGCGCGGATTATCACCGTTTTGTGGGCAACGGCATAAAAAAACTGGTGGAGCGTGCACTGGGTGTTCACGCTACGCCGGAAGTGCTGGAAAAGGCCTGTGCTCGCTTCATGGTGATCTATAACGAAAATTGCAAGGTGAAAACCTGCCCGTATGAGGGGATCATTCCGTTGCTGGATGAGCTGAAAGCGCGAGGCATTACCATGGGCATCGTGACCAACAAACCGGAAAAGCAGGCGCGGTATTTGGCAAAGGCGTTCTTCTCCGCTTATGATCTGCGTTGCGTGTATGGTGGCGTGGAGGGGAGGCCTCATAAACCAGATCCCACCTCGCTGAACATGGCAATGGCAGACTGCGATGCTGACCGTGCCACCACCTTGTTTATTGGGGACTCGGACGTGGATGTAGAGACCGCACACAATGGCGGACTGACCTGTGCCGGTGCCGTGTGGGGATTCCGCGGAAAAGAGGAGCTGCGCCGTGCGGGAGCAGAGATTTTGCTGGATCATCCGTTGGATCTGTTGCGGTTTCTGTGAGAGGATTTTATCAAAATCCTGTTGACATTCCGCTGTAAAAATGCTATGATAACTTCCGTCATCTGTACGGAGAGGTGTCCGAGCGGTTTAAGGAGCTGGTCTTGAAAACCAGTGACTCGAAAGAGCCAAGGGTTCGAATCCCTTCCTCTCCGCCACACCTTTTACAAAGCGAATAATACCGTCGTTTGCTCACCGCATCCGACGATATACGGAGAAGTACTCAAGTTGGTGACGAGGCGCCCCTGCTAAGGGCGTAGGTCGGGTAACCGGCGCGAGGGTTCGAGTCCCTCCTTCTCCGCCAATGACAAAAGCACCCCAACAGGGG
>JAFVQV010000089.1 GCA_017504645.1 Clostridia bacterium
AGCACAAACACATACAACAGCACTGCTGCGCCCACAAGCAACAAAATACCCACGATCATCAGCACAATCAGCAGGATCGAGTTACTGTTTGCCGACCCTCTGCCGCCCGTGCCAAAGCCGATCAGCGTGTACGGCTCTAACGAATTGATCTGCAGCTGGAAGCAACCGTTTTTCACTTCCACAGGTATTGGCTCCACCAAAGAATCCCCGTTGGACACAGTGACAGCAAATGCCGCACAATCCTTCATGCTTTCCGGCACCGGCAACTGCACAAGATAGGTACTATTCAGCGGCAGTGCGGAAACCGGTATCTCTTCACCGGTAGATTTGTTCAGGATCAAGAACGACAGATCAAAGGTGAGCGCCTGACGATCTGCTTCCGCATAGCCGGAATATTTCGACACACCGGCCACCGCCTCTTGGACCTGCGCATCGGTGGGAACTGCCTGCGCCGTCAACACATTCAACATAAGCAAGTGCGAGGAGCGACCCACAAGGGCGGAATAATCGTTTTCGCTGAGCAGTAAACGGGCATTGTTGTCGAAATCCGCCTGCTCCAGACCGAACAATTCTAATATGTTGGTATCCAGCGATACATTGACCGCAATTTTATCGTCTTGCTTGGAGGTAGTACCCGCTCCGCGAATGGTAGCATGTGTACTGCTACTTACGCCGGAAGTGGTGGTTTTGTTTTTCGTCGAGGAAGAAGGCTTAGTAGTATCGGCATCCGCAACAGTCGTGGTCGTTTCGTCACCATTGCCGATGGTTGTAGTGGCATCTGCGGTAGCAGTGGTAGTGGTCGTTACAGCCGTAGTGGTGGGGCGGACACGCGTTAAGGTAACCTCAGCCGCCTCCGCATAGATCACACCGTTTCCGGCATCGGTCGTTTCCCCGCGACAGGTAGCACCCTCATCGTATTCCGCCATCATTCGTGAGGTAAAGGTACCGTCTTTACCGGTGGTCTCCGGCACCTCAGCCATATCTCCAATGGATAATAACAGTTTATATCCTGCCACGGGATTACCGGAAGCATCGGTGGCTTTTACTGTGACAAAACCGTCATTGTCAAACGACATCGACAAACTGACCTGCACCGTCCCTGGGATAACAAGCGACTTCGTAACCGTCGCAGTCTTCGGTTGCTCGTCCAGCATATATTCGTAGGTGATAGACGGATACACACCTGCCGACAAGTCGGAAATGTCTACCGTCAGCACACCGTTTACACTTTCACTGACTCCGCAGGAAACGCTACCTATCAAAACATCTTCCACTTCGACAACAGATGCGGCAGGAACTTCACCGTAATTCCATGTTAGAATTAGGTTATTCCCATCGATGCGCCGTTCCAGTTCTTTAAACTCAAACCCTTCGGCAGAAACACCGCATACCAATATTCCGAACAGAAGAAGCGTTGCCAATAAAACAGCTGTGATTTTTTTCATCTTCAACCGTACCTCCTATTAAATCCATTAAAGGGCATCGCAATAATAGTATAAAGATAGCACATTCCGCCGAAAAAGTAAATGCATCTGTAAATTTTTCTTTTATCTCTTGCTTTTCTTAGGAAAATATGGTATTGTAAAAGTGTCCCAATTGGGACACTTTTAGGAGGAATATATGGATACGATTACAGCCTTACCCTCATCGCTCTTTTTGTTTCGAGGTCTGACACCTCAACAATTAGAACGAGCGGAAAGCTATTTTTCAGCACCGGTGTGCTATGAGAAAGGCAAAACCCTTTACAGTACACATCAATTTCAAAAGGCACTTGGCGTAGTATTGAGCGGCACAGTTTCGGTACGCTCACCGCAGGAACAAGGTCATTCAGTTTTGTTAAACTGTCTCGGTACAGGCGATATTTTTGGTGCTGCGGCTTTGTTTGAAGAGGGAACTTCGGATTATGTGACCGACTTAACAGCACTCACCAATGTGTGTGTACGCTATATCCGCCTGGAGCAAATGGACTCCCTCTTTGCTGAATTTCCTTTAACGGCACAAAATTATATTGCGTTTTTGTCCGGTCGTATTCGTTTCTTGAACCGAAAACTCGCGGCCCTGACAGGTGGCTCCTCGGTCAGTCGCCTGTACCACTATTGTTTGACCCATGGGAACAGCGACGGTACTATCCTGTTCCCCGCCAGTATGACGGATTTGGCACGGACGCTGAACATGGGACGCTCCAGCTTATACCGTTCTTTGGATACCCTTCTGGCAGAAGGCATCGTAGCCAAAAACGGAAAAGAATATATACTCATCAAATGAAAGAAGGAATTCTCATGAAAAAACTCATTAGTCTGCTGTGTGCCGTATTGTTGCTTGTGGCAATCTGCAGCGGTTGCTCCGCCACTAACAGTACAACCCCTATAACGGTTCGTGTTGCCGCTATCCAGGGTCCCACCGGTATCGGTATGGTCCATTTGATGGATGCCGCGGCCAACAATTCTACCGCTGTCACCTATGATTTTTCGGTGTCATCTGCCCCTACCGAAGTCGGTCCCAAGCTGACTAACGGTGATATCGACATTGCCGCACTGCCCACCAATATGGCAGCGACCTTATACAACAAAACCAGCGGCAACATTCGTTTGCTGGCGGTCAATACGTTGGGCGTGCTGTATATGCTGGAAAACGGCAACACCATTCAGTCGGTGGCTGATCTAAGAGGAAAAACCATCTACACCTCCGGGCAGGGCGCCAATCCCGAATATGTTTTGAATTATGTACTGAAACAAAACGGTATTGATCCCACCACCGATGTAACCATCAAATTTGTGGCAGAGAATACCGAGCTTGCCACCCTCATGCTGAAAGGCGATGCTACTGTTGCCATGGTTCCCCAGCCTGTTGTTTCCAGCATTACCGCTCAAAACGGCGACATTCGTATTGCACTGAGCATGAACGATGCCTGGGAAGCTGTAGCCGGCGAGGAAAACAAACTGATGATGGGCTGCGTAGCGGTGCGCAAGGAGTTTTTGGAAAATCATCCTAAAGAGGTAGAAACCTTCCTGTCAGAATACAAGACAGCCATCGAAAAAACCTCCGATGTGGATACCACCGCCGCCTTGTGTGAGGAATACGGTATCATCCCCAAAGCAGCGATCGCTAAAAAAGCTATCCCTTATTGCGAGCTGACCTTTGTTTCCGGCACCACCATGAAAGAGCAGATCGCCAAATACTATTCGGTACTTTTTGAATCCAATCCCCAGTCCATCGGTGGAAAATTGCCGGATGAGGCGTTCTACTATGCGGGCTAACTCTCTCCTGCGCCGTAGTCTGATCGATCTCGGTACCGCTGCTTTTTGGATCGGTCTGTGGTACGGCGTTGCTGTGGCCGTAGATCAGGTTATCCTTATCCCAACTCCGTGGTTGGTGCTGCAAACGCTGGGAAAATTAGTCTTAACACCTCTTTTTTGGCGGTCAGTAGGATTATCCTTGCTGCGCGTGTGCACCGGATTTGCGGTAGCACTGGCAGTCGGATCTCTATTTGCCGTACTTACCGCCCGATATGCAGCATTGCGCGCTTTGCTCTCCCCCGTTTTGCACATCGTTCGTGCAGCACCGGTGGCTTCTTTCATCATTATCACCTTGGTATGGATCCGTTACCAGTGGGTGCCTGTCTTTATCTCATTTCTTATGGTTCTTCCTATTGCGTGGATCAATGTTGAGCAAGGCATCCGTGAAACTGACCCTCAATTGCTGGAAATGGCATCCCTCTATCGACTTTCCTTTTCCAAACGGTTTTGGAAAATATACGTGCCGTCTGTAAAGCCTTTTTTC
>JAFVQV010000090.1 GCA_017504645.1 Clostridia bacterium
CGTATCGGAAATGGTGAGATGCAGACCGTCGGGGTTCACCTGATGCCAGTATTTGGCGGTGATGAAATGGCCCAGCGGATACTTGTAGTTGTGTGCAGCCATTTTGGGATAGCCGGAGGTGCCGGAGGTGAAGAACATCAGCAGCAGATCATCGCCGCAGGGTGAGTCCTCGGTGCGATTGTAGTGGGTGCTGTACAAGGTATATTCTTCATCAAAGCTACGCCAGCCCTCACGGCTGCCATTCACGATCAGCTTATGTTTCAGATCGGGACAATTGACCGCCGCCTGTTCCACCTGGGCGGCGGTGTCGCCGTCGGCGGTACAAAGGATCGCGCTGATACCCGCTGCTTGAAAACGATATTCAAAATCGTGCACCTGCAGCTGATTGGGAGCAGGAATGGCAATGGCACCCAGCTTATTGAGTCCCAGCATGGCAAACCAGAACTGATAGTGCCGTTTCAGCACCAGCATCACGCGGTCGCCTTTTTTGATACCCAAGGATTTAAAATAGTTGGCACACTGGGCCGAGGCCTTTTTCATATCCTTAAAGGTGAAGCGGCGTTCCGTCTTATCCTTGGAGATATGCAGCATCGCCAGCTTATCCGGTTCTCGCTCGGCCAGTTCATCCACCAGATCAAAGGCGAAATTGAACCGATCGGTATTCTTGAAAGTAATGGAAGTGGGGGTTCCCTTTTCGTTTTCCTCCACGTCCACAAACTGCTGATACAGCCGTTCCTTTTCGTCCCGACGACGAGCCGGTTTTTCGGCAATGGTCGCAGAGGGCGTCAGTTCGGGAATGGGCTCACCGGTGGGATTGAGCACGATGGCGTAGAACACGCAATCCTGCTCCTTCACAGCGATCATACCGTGAGGAGTGTCACTGTCGAAATAAATGCTGTCACCGGGGCCCAGCACCTCGCGGTGTTCCCCGATCTGCACCATCAGGTAACCCTCTACCACGATGTCCAGTTCCTGACCGGCGTGGGTGGTAAGCTCGATATCTTGATTTTGGGCCGCCTCATCGTACACACTGCGCACGTACAGCGGCTCGGCAATACGATTTTGGAACGCGTACGCCAAATTGTAATAGGTCATGCCGTGGGCTTTGGCGATCTCCTGTCCCGACCCGCAACGAGTGACGGTATAGGAGTTCAGCTTCGGGCTGTAACCCTCGATAATATCGGTAACGTTGACCCCCAGCGCCAACGCACAACGATAGATAAACGCAAAGTTTAAGTCGCTTTCGCCGTTTTCGCAGCGAAGATATTCCTCCACTGTCACATCTGTCTTACGCGCCATTTCTTCGGCGGTCAGCGATTCAATCTCACGCAGTTCACGGATACGTCCCGCCATTTCGCGGATCTTATAATCCAGTCCGGTAATTTGCTGCATATAACAGCCCTCCTTTGGTCGGGGTCGACGACCCCGCCATGCGGCAGCGGGACGAAAAAGCACTCGTCCCAAAGCCATACTTTGAGACGAGTGCTGAAAAAACAGTCACCCGCGGTACCACTCAAATTGCAGTGAACACACTGCCACTCAGGATCTATCAATCCGTATGCCTTCACGCAGCAATCACGGGAAGGTTCTACTCACCCGCGGGGGCTTTCTTCCTTCCGGCTCGGAAGCTACAAACGCAACCGCGGTGTCCGACGGACTCGCACCAACCGCCGTCTCTCTGTGGGTCCTGCCATTGCGCCCTCTTCGTCAAAGCCTTTGTGTTCAATTTGGGTTAAGTATAGCACAGCTTTGGATTTCTGTCAAGAGCTACCTTTAAAGTTTATTGCGCTGGATCTTGCCGCTGATGGTCTTGGGCAGCTCGTCCTTAAACTCCACGATACGGGGGTATTTGTAAGGCGCGGTATGCTCCTTGACATAGGTCTGGATCTCTTTCTTCAGCGCATCGGAAGGCTGTGTCCCCTTGGTCAGCACGATGCTGGCCTTGACGACCTGACCGCGCACCTCATCCGGTACGGCGGAAACGCCGCATTCCACCACATAAGGCAACTCCATGATGACACTTTCGATCTCGAACGGCCCGATACGATAGCCGGAGGACTTGATCACGTCGTCCACACGGCTGACATACCAGAAATAGCCATCCTCATCCCGCCATGCAGTATCGCCGGTGTGATACACGCCGTCGTGCCACGCTTCGGCGGTCTTTTCGCCGTCCAGATAATATTCCTTGAACAAGCCGCAGGGGATGCTCTTGTCGGTGTGGATGACAATCTCGCCCACCTCACCGGCGGCCACGCTGTTGCCGTCAGGATCCACCACGTCGATGTCAAACTGGGGCGACGCCTTACCCATGGACCCGATCTTCGGCACGGTACCTACCAAGTTGGCAATGGCTAGGGTAGTTTCGGTCTGACCGAAGCCCTCCATGATCTCCAGACCGGTGGCTTCCTTAAACTTTTTGAACACCTCAGGGTTCAACGCCTCACCGGCGGTGGTCATATGATGGATGGAGGACAGATCGTACTTATCCAAGTCGCCGCGGATCAGCATGCGCAGCATGGTGGGCGGCGCGCAGAAGGTGGTGATATTGTACTTGGCAAACATGGGCAGGATGTCGTTCTCATCAAAGCGATCAAAGTCGTACACAAACACCGCGCCCTCGCACAGCCACTGGCCGTACAGCTTGCCCCACAGGGATTTACCCCAACCGGTGTCGGAGATGGTCAGATGCAAGCCATCCCGCTCACAGCAGTGCCAATATTTGGCGGTCACAAAATGGCCCAGCGCATAGGTGTGCTTGTGTGCCGCCATTTTAGGATTACCGGTAGTGCCGGAGGTAAAGAACATCAGCGCCGTATCGTCACCTGCCGAAGCATCCTCCGGACGGGTAAATTTACGGGAAAACAGCTTGAATTCCTCGTCAAAGTTATGCCAGCCCTCTTTTTCACCGCCTACGATGATCTTGGTGGTCATACAGGGGCATTTCTCAGCCGCCGCGGCCGCGAGATCCGCTGTGTCGCCATCAGCGGTACACACGATGGCGGATACACCCGCCGCGTTATACCGATATTCGAAATCGTGTTCCTTGAGCTGGTTGGTGGCAGGAATCGCTACCGCGCCCAGTTTGTGCAGTGCCACCATGGCAAACCAGAACTGATAATGCCGTTTCAGCACCAGCATGACCTTATCTCCCCGCTTGATGCCCAGAGAGGTAAAGTAGTTGGCGCATTGGTTGGAATATTGCTTAATATCCTTAAAGGTAAAGCGGCGCTCCACCTTGTGCTTATCCAAATGCAGCATGGCCAGCTTATCGGGATATTTATCCGCGATCTCATCCACGATATCAAAACCGAAGTTAAAGGTGTCGGTGTTGGTGAACTCGATGCGCTTGAGCCCGCCGTGCTCGTCCTCCTCGGTCTTGACGAACTTCTCGCAGGTGAGGGGCTCGGAGGATTTGGCTGTTACCAGGCTCTTGCGTACGACCTCTTCCTTGGTATCCTCACCGGGCAGCACCACCGCACAGAACACACAATCCTGCCCGTCCACAGCGATCATGCCGTGAGGAGTGGAACTGTTATAGTAGATGCTGTCGCCCTCGCCCAGTACTTCCACGTGGTCACCCACCTGTACCTTCAGCTTACCGCTGATCACCAGGTCGAATTCTTGACCGCTGTGGGTCGCGAGATGGATGGGTTTGTTTTGCTGAGAGGGATCGTATTCGTACCGTACCCAATACGGCTCCGCCAGCTTTTTGCGGAACAACGGCGCCAAATTCTGAATTTCGATGCCGTCCTCCTTGGCCGTCGCCTGTCCCTGTCCCTTACGGGTCACGGTATAGGACGACAGCTGCGCACTGCGGCCTTCCAGCAGATCGGTCAGTTCCAGATCAAACGCCAGCGCACATTTGTGGATAAAGCTGAACGGCAGATCCAGCACGCCCGTCTCGTACTGACAGTATTCGTTTACACTGACCTCAGTCTTGCGTGCCATTTCCTCTTCCGTAAATCCGCAGATCTCACGCATCTCGCGAATTCGGCGGGCCACCTCCAGCAATTTGTCGGTCTCTACGGTCGCCATAACAATTCCTCCTTCTGTTAAAAAATAAAACACCCGTCTCAAATTTCTTTGAGACGGGTGTGAAAGAACACACTCGCGGTACCACTCAAATTGCAGTCATACAACTGCCACCTCAGGATCCAGCAATCCTTATGCCTTTACGCAGCAATCACGGGAAGTATCTACTAGACCAAGGGTCGTTCGGGCTTCCGGCTCGGAAGGGATGGGCCATCGGAGCAGCTGATACCGATTCACACCAACCATCGGTTCTCTGAAAACAGGATTGCTCACGGCCGTCTTCGTCACAGCCTTTATATTTGATTTTTTGTCATTCTAACACCATACTATGCGGTTGTCAACCTTTTTTTGAAAAAATTATTTCAATTCCTTCAAATCATAGGGCGTAGATTGATACACGAAATAGTTGAGCCAGTTAATAAACAGCAAACTGCCGTGGGCACGCCAATTGACGATGGGCGTCTTATCGGGGTCGTTATCGGGATAATAGTTTTCAGGAATAGCGGTCCCCAGACCCGCGGCTGCGTCACGCCGATATTCGGAATCCAGCGTCAGCGGATCGTATTCCGCGTGACCCATCACAAAGAACTGCCGTCCGCCCTGCCGTGCCACAATGTGCACACCCGCCTGCTGAGAGGAGGCCAATATTTTCAGTTCGGGCACCGCCTCGATCTCTTCACGGGAGACAGCGGTGTAGCGGGAATGAGGCACATAAAACACCTCATCAAAGCCGCGCAGCAGCATGGAACGGGGATAATCCGCCCGATGGGGAAATACGCCGAACAGCTTCTCCCCTAGTTCGTGCTTGTGCACCCCATAATGGTGGTACAAGCCCGCCTGCGCACCCCAACAAATGTGCAGAGTGCTGTGTACGTTCTTGACACTCCAATCCATGATCTCGCACAGCTCGTCCCAGTAATCCACCTCCTCAAAAGGCAGCAGCTCTACGGGAGCACCGGTAATGATCATACCGTCGAATTTCTGATCCCGCACCTCGTCAAAGGTCTTGTAAAACGCCAGCAGATGCTCCTGCGCGGTGTTTTGCGACTGATGCGAGGCAGTACGGATCAGGGTCAGCTCGATCTGCAGCGGGGTGTTACCCAAAATACGGCAGATCTGCGTCTCCGTCTCGATCTTCTTGGGCATGAGATTGAGCATCAGGATACGCAGCGGACGAATGTCCTGGGTGATGGCCCGCGTTTCGGTCATGGCAAAGATATTTTCCTCCGCCAGTGTCTGCACGGCGGGCAGGTTATTCGGTATCTTGATGGGCATCGGTCATACCTCCAAAAAACAATCAGATAGCCGCCAGCGCTTGCTCAATGTCGGCGATCAGGTCGGCAGCATCCTCCAAACCGACGGACAACCGCACCAGATCGGGGCCGACGCCACACGCCACCAATTCCTCGTCGCTCAGCTGACGGTGAGTCGCCGTAGCCGGATGCAGGCAGCAGGAACGGGCGTCAGCCACGTGGGTCTCAATGGCAATGATGTTCAGCTTCTTCATAAACTCGGAGGCCGCCGCGCGACCGCCCTTAATACCAAAGCTGACCACGCCGCAGGTGCCGTCGGGCAAATATTTCTGTGCCAGTTCATAGTCGGGCGACGATTTCAGACCGGGATAGGTCACCCAACCGATCTTTTCGTGGTTTTCCAAGTAATTGGCAACCTCCAAAGCGCTCTCGCAGTGGCGCTTCATGCGCACATGCAGGCTTTCCAATCCCAAGTTGAGCAAGAAAGCGTTCATGGGAGCGGGCGTCACGCCCAGATCGCGCATGAGCTGCGCGGTGGCCTTGGTGATATAGGCGCCCTCAATGCCGAAACGCTCGGTATAGGTGATACCGTGATAGCTTTCATCGGGCGTGCACAGGCCGGGGAACTTCTCCGGATATTGGGTCCAGTCGAATTTACCCGAATCCACAATGGCACCGCCCACGGCACTGCCGTGACCGTCCATGTATTTGGTGGTAGCGTGCACCACGATATCGGCGCCCCATTCAAAGGGACGGCAGTTCACTGAGGTGGGGAACGTATTATCGATGATCAGCGGCACACCGTTTTTGTGAGCCACACGGGCGAATTTTTCAATATCCAGCACCTTCAGCGCGGGGTTGGCGATTGTCTCACCAAATACCAGCTTGGTTTCGGGGCGGAAAGCCGCCTGCAATTCTTCCTCGGTAGCATCGGGTGACACGAAGGTGACCTCAATGCCCATGCGCTTCAGCGTCACCGCAAACAGGTTAAAGGTGCCGCCGTAAATGGCAGAACTGGAAATGAAGTGATCGCCGCAGCTGCACAGGTTGAACACCGCCAAGAAGCTGGCCGCCATACCCGACGAGGTCAGCATAGCCGCCGTACCTCCCTCCAGCTCGCAGATCTTGGCCGCTACCGCATCGGAGGTGGGGTTTTGCAGACGGGTGTAGAAATACCCGCTGGCCTCCAAGTCGAACAGCTTTCCCATATCCTCACTGGTGGCATATTTAAAGGTCGTACTTTGAATGATCGGAATCTGACGAGGCTCGCCGTTGCCGGGACGATAACCGCCCTGCACGCACCGTGTGCCGATTGCTTGTTTATTCATAATTCTTTACCTCCGAAACAAACTCTTCTGCTATTGTATCATCTTTTTGGAATATTGTATATCCCCTGTGAAAAATTTTTTCACAGGGGATACGAAAAATTATACCAAAGTTGCCGCCATGACCGCCTTGATGGTGTGCATGCGGTTTTCCGCTTCGTCAAACACGATGGATTGCTCGCTCTCGAACACCTCGTCGGTGACCTCCATGCAGGTGATGCCGAATTTCTCGTAGATTGCCTTGCCGGTAGTGGTGTTCAGGTCGTGGAACGCCGGCAGACAGTGCATAAAGCGGCACTGCTCACCGGCAGCCTCCATCAGCTGCGTCGTCACGCGGTAGGGGCTCAGCTGAGAAATACGCTCCTGCCACACCTCGTCCGGCTCGCCCATAGACACCCACACATCGGTGTAGATGACCGAAGCGCCCTTCACGGCGGTCAGGGGATCCTCGATGAATTCCAACACCGCACCGGTCTCCTGCGCAATGGCGCGGCAGATGTCAATGAGTGCTGCATCGGGGAAATAGGCTTTGGGGGCACACGCCACAAAGTGCATACCCATTTTGGCGCAGCCCACCATGAGGGAATTGCCCATGTTGTAGCGGGCATCGCCCATGTATACCAGCTTGGTGCCCTTCAGCGTGCCGAAATGCTCCCGAATGGTGAGAAAATCCGCCAAGATCTGGGTGGGGTGAAACTCATTGGTCAGTCCGTTCCACACCGGCACGCCTGCATGACGGGCCAGCTCCTCCACGATCTCCTGACCGAAACCGCGGTACTCGATGCCGTCATACATGCGGCCCAGCACCCGAGCCGTGTCCGCGATGCTCTCTTTTTTGCCGATCTGAGACCCCGACGGATCCAAATAGGTGGGGTGCATACCCAGATCTGCCGCCGCCACTTCAAAGGCACAGCGGGTGCGGGTACTGGTCTTTTCAAATATCAAGGCAATGGACTTGCCCTCACACAAGCGGTGCGGGATACCCGCCTTTTTCTTGGCTTTTAATTCAGCCGCCAGCTCCAACAGCCCCTCGATCTCGGCAGGGGTGAAGTCCAGCAGCTTCAGGAAACTCTTACCCTTCAGTTCCATATGACAAGCCCTCCTTACAGGCGGATTTGATCGTATTCACGGCCTTTTCCAATAAGGCGTCGGGGATATTCAGCGCGGGCAGCAAGCGCACCTTGGTTTTTGCCGTTAGGCACAGGACCCCTTGCTCCATGCAAGCCCGTACCACTTCAGCGGCGGGACGGGTGGTCTGAATACCGATCATCAAGCCTTTACCGGAGACCGATTCCACACCGACTGCGCCGTCCAGCGCCTCAAATACCCACCGGCTTTTGCGGCGCACCTCAGCGAGGAATGCCTCATCCAGTCGCTCCAGCACCGCCAGCGCGCCGGCGCAGGCCACGGGATTGCCGCCGTAGGTGGAGCCATGATCGCCAAAGCCCAGTACCGACTCCACTTTTTTACTCATCAGTGTGGCGCCGATGGGCAAGCCACCGCCCAAGCCTTTGGCGGTGGTGACAACATCGGGAGTGACACC
>JAFVQV010000091.1 GCA_017504645.1 Clostridia bacterium
ATTTGCATTGTCACACCAAGATCTCCGATGGTTCCGTCGGCATTGAAGAACTTATTGCCATTGCCAAACGGCGTGGTCTTTCAACAATCGCGGTAACGGATCACGACACCACCGCCGCCGCTACGCGCGCAGTCGTCATCGGCAAGCGTCAAGGCATTCAGGTCATCCATGGTGTGGAATTCACCACCCAGGATACCAAGCGTGGTAAGCAGGCACATCTGTTGTGTTATCTGTGCGACCATCCCGATCGGTTGGAAGGGCTGTGTCGCCGCACGGGCGAAAATCGCCGTGCCGCCGGCATTGAGATGGTCCGCCGTGTGATGCGCTATTATCCCATCACACCGGAACTGGTTACCAAATGTGCCGCCGGCAGTACCGGCATTTACAAGCAGCACATCATGCACGCCCTGATGGATGCAGGCTTCACCGATTCCATCTTCGGTGAGTTGTTTAACAAACTGTTTGCTAAGGATACCGGCGTAGCACGGGTAGAGATCACCTATCCCGACACACGGGACGTACTGGCCGCCATTCACGAAGCAGGCGGTATCGCCGTGTTGGCCCACCCTCCCGTCTACCACAGTGAGGAATTGCTGGATGAACTGATTACGCTGGGGCTGGACGGTGTGGAGGTATGGCATCCTTACCACTCTCCCGAACAAACGCAGCAGCTGTTGCAGCTGGCACAGCACCATGGTCTGGTAACCACTGGCGGTTCCGATTTCCACGGTATGTACGCCCGTTCGGCACGACCATTGGGCTCCACCTCGGCTCCCGATGATGCCGTTGCCGCCCTGCTGGCATATAAAGAGAAAAAAGCCAAGGCAGAAAGAGCCGCGGCTGTGAAAGGTTGAGAACTATGGCCTATCAGTATCGCACTAAAGGGGTCTGTTCCCGCGGTATCACCTTTGATCTGGAAGACGGGTGTGTGCACAATGTCCGCTTTGAGGGCGGCTGCAGTGGCAACACCCAAGGCGTGGCCGCCTTGGTAGAGGGCATGGAGGCTCACGATGCCATTCGCCGCCTGTCCGGCATCCGTTGCGGGTTCAAGAACACCTCGTGTCCCGATCAATTAGCAATCGCCATTCGCGAAGCACTGGAAAAGTAACAACAAAAGGACCGTTTGCCCATAAGCAAACGGTCCTTGTTTATTCCGCCACACCGTAGCAAACGCCATCCGCACACCGCTCAATGCACACCGATACCGTCTGTCCCGTCCGAGCATTGGCAACCACCACCGGCACATAAGTGTCGGTATATCCGTGCGCCGTGCCATCTGCCTGTTCGGTTTCTAACAGAACGGAAACGGTTTTACCGATCAACGATTCGGCATAGGCGTTGCGGCTTTCCTCGCCCAGTGCGATCATACGACGGTTGCGCCGCATTTTTTCCGCGTTAGGCACCTGATCAGGGGCTTTAGCGGCAAGGGTTCCCGCGCGGCGGGAATAGGCAAAGCAATGCAACCGTGAAAACCCGATTTCCCGCACGAAGCTTAGGGATTGCTCAAACTCCTCCTGGGTCTCGCCGGGAAAACCCACCATCACATCCGTGGTAAGAGCGCAGCCGGGAAATGCCTGCCGCAGCTGCTGACATACCTGTCGATACTGCTCGGTGGTATAATGTCGGTTCATTCGTTTGAGAGTAGCATCGCACCCGCTTTGCAGCGCCAAATGAAACTGCGGGCACAGCTTGTCACAGCGCGCCAGACGCGCGATGATGTCGGGCGTCATGTGATCCGGCTCAATGGAACCCAGCCGCACGCGGTGGATCCCCTCCACAGCGCAGGCACATTCCACGGCATCACAGATGTTGGTTCCATTGTCTTGTCCGTACGCGGTAAGGTTGATGCCCACCAGCACCACCTCGGTGTATCCGTTATCCGCCAAGCGGCACAATTCCGCATTCAACTCGCCTAAGGAACGTGAGCGTACCCGTCCGCGAGCGTACGGGATGATGCAATAGGAGCAAAAGCGATTGCAACCATCCTCGATCTTCACAAAGGCGCGGGTGCGCCCTTGGAAAGCATCAATATCCAACGATTCAAAGGTTCGGTCATGATCGGGAATCTCCACAATACGCGCACCGGATGCCAGAAACCGTCCCAACTGAGCAGGCAGGCTTTTGCGGGCGGCATTGCCCAGCACGATATCCACCTCACCGAAATCGGCGGCGATGGCGGGAAAGGCTTGGGGCATACAGCCCGTCAGCACCAAGATCGCCTGCGGATTTTCCCGACGGCAGCGACGCAGCAGCTGTCGCAATTTGCGATCACTTTCACCGGTGACGGTACAGGAGTTAATGACGATGACCGCCTCCCCCGCATCCGCGCTGCCGGGTATGTATTCCGCCACATTGTACCCCTGCTCCTCCAGCAAGCGCATCATGGCCTGTGTTTCATATTGATTGACCTTGCAGCCTAAAGTGTAAAAATAAGCATTCATATCGGTTCCTCTTTGCCAACTCAGTTGATCCGCACATACCCGCTCTCCTCCACGATCTGCTGTCCCTCCTCGGATAAGAGCCAGTCAACAAGAACGGGGATGTTCGGATTTTCATTATCTTCCCGATAAATGGCATAAAACTCCGCAATGATCGGATAGCTGCCGTTGCGGATATTTTTCGCGCTTGGGTATACGCCGTTCAACGACAGCATTTTTACCCCCTCATCACCCACCATGCCCTCCATGTAATAGCGGAACGAAAAGCCAATAGAGGCACCTACAACCGCCAACGGCGATTTGGGCGCGATCTTCCGCTCCCCCATAAAGGCATCCATGGCGGATTGACTACCGCTGCCGGATAATCTGGTCACCGGATTGATCACGCGGTTGGCACCACCCAGTTGCGACCAGTTGGTATACTCGCCCGCATAGATACCGCGGATCTGCTCGACCGTTAAATCCTCTACCGGATTATTTTGGTTCACAAAAAACACGAACGCCTCACGCCCGATGGGAACATAGTTCAGTTTCACGCCCTTTTCGTCGGCGTACGCTTTTTGTTCGGAAGATGGTGCGGCGCAAAACAGGATATCCGTTTCCCCGTCCACGATCGCCCGATACCCCCGCACCGTGTTTTTATACTGCATCTTACTGTCTGCGGCAAAATTTTCGCCATAGTAATTATCGTCCGAGAACACACCGCCCTCGTAGACAACAGAGCCTTTGGGATATACATTATCCACGATCGCCGCATACACGGGAACCAACGCCGCGGCACCATCCAACACAGGGAGATCTTCTGTCAGTTTCAAGGACGAATCAATACGCGCTAGTTCGGATTCCGATTCGAACGGCAGAAATTTCTTTACATCGACCATTTTCGACTGGTCTGTTCCGCTGAAATTGTTGGACAATCGCCCTGTTAACAGCATATATACACTGCCGTTAAATGCCGCAAACAGCACAACGATCAGCAGCAAAAGCAAAATTTGTTTGACCGCACGAAAACTGAGACGCATATCACCACAGCTCCTTTGCGATAAATTGGATGATGGAGCAATGCTGATAGGCGCATATCGCATACAGCAAATGTGCCACCGTCAGTGCAAGGCAGATCCCCACCACGCACAGCACAATACCCAAGAAAACACGATGCTTCACAGCGACACCTCACATAAAAGCAACGGCCATATATAACAACGCGCAAAGACCGATAAGCATAGACAGCAAAACGCCAACGATCACCGAGGAAACAATCAACAGTACCTTTCGGAGCTTCATCGTTTCAGCGCTGACACTGCCGGGCTGGCGTTTATTCTGCTTTCTTGCCGAGCAATATAAAACCAGACTCACAATAAAAAATGCGATAGCCGCCAGCGGAATAGCAAAAAACAAAAATTCAATTAGGTAGAACATGGTCGTTCCTCCTTGTCTGTTTTATACCCCTATCATAGCATATTCTACGACAAGTGACAAGAAGTACCTATCCGCACAAAAAGAAAACGACAGGCCTCTTTTGAAGCCTGCCTTTTCTGGTGCGAGGAATGGGACTTGAACCCACACGTCATTTGACACACGCACCTCAAACGTGCCTGTCTGCCGATTCCAGCATCCTCGCGTACAGCGATTTGTATTATACCACCCTCCCCCTATCGGTGTCAACATAAATTTCTCCCCACATCTATAAAATTTTTTTGTTCTGTTTATATGCTGTTCACAATTATACCGTATACTAAGCACTTGTAAAAGATTCCATAGGAAAGGATCGGCGCATCATGCTGGAACTAAAACAGATCAAAAAGGATTATCCCGCCGGCGACGGTGTGGTGGAAGCACTGCGCGGCATTGACCTGCAATTCCGCGAAAGTGAGTTCGTGTCCATTCTCGGGCCCTCCGGCTGCGGCAAAACCACCATGCTGAACATCATCGGCGGTCTGGACCAGTACACCGAGGGTGACCTTGTCATCAACGGGCGCTCCACCAAGGATTTTAAGGATCGGGATTGGGATACCTATCGCAATCATTCGGTAGGCTTTGTGTTCCAAAGCTATAACCTCATTCCCCACCAATCCGTGCTACAAAATGTGGAGCTGGCACTTACCCTGTCCGGCGTCTCCAAGGCCGAACGCCGCCGCCGTGCCAAGGCCGCACTGGAAGCGGTGGGCTTGAACACTCAACTGAACAAAAAGCCCAGCGAGATGTCCGGCGGTCAGATGCAGCGCGTCGCTATTGCCCGTGCATTGGTGAACAATCCCGATATCATTTTGGCAGACGAGCCTACCGGTGCACTGGACACCGAAACCAGTGTACAAGTCATGGAGATCTTAAAGGATATCTCCAAGGATCGATTGGTGGTTATGGTCACACACAACCCCGACTTGGCCGAGCGGTATTCCACCCGCATCATTCGCATGCTGGACGGTGTCATCACCGATGATTCTGCCCCGCTAACGCCGGAGGAGATCGCACAGGAGACCGAAATCGGCATCGCCAAAACTGATGCCGCGGGCAAAATGAAAAAGCCCTCCATGTCCTTTGCCACCTCTTTTGGCCTATCGTTGAAAAATTTGTTCACCAAAAAGGGGCGCACGGCGCTGACCTCCTTTGCCGGCAGCATCGGCATTATCGGCATTGCCTTGATCTTATCCGTGTCACAGGGCATGACCACCTACATCGATACCGTACAGGAGGATACCCTTTCCTCTTACCCGCTGACGTTGGAAGCGCAACACATGGATGTGGGCACCCTGCTGCAAACCTTCATCGGCGCCACCGCCTCCGCTCAGGAGCATGAAAACGATGCCATCTACCAAAAGGCGGTGGTGTACGATCTGATCAATGCCCTCAACGATCTGGAGGCCAGCGAAAACGACCTGAAGTCCTTTAAAAGCTACATTGAACAAAAGCTGGAAAACAGTGCCGCGGACAGTGAACTGAAACAAGCCATCAACGGCATTCAGTATACCTACGATCTGGATTTACTCATCTACACCAAAAATGTAGACGGCAGCATCATTCGCTCGGACAGCACCGAACTGCTGCAAGAGCTCATTGCGGAATTCATGGGTATGAATATGGCCAATATGACCCAAGCCTCCGGCTCCTCCATGGCAAGTATGTTTATGCCGGGCGGCATGAGTCAAGGACTGTGGCAGGAAATGCTGTCGGGTGAAAACGGCAGTCTCATCAATCCCCTGCTGGAAAAGCAATACGACTTGATTCACGGCTCGTGGCCAAATTCCTACAACGAGGTCGTACTGGTGGTGGATGAGAATAACGAACTGGATGACATGACTCTGTACGCACTGGGACTGAAATCCAAGACTGAAATCGACGCCATCATGGACGCCGCCATCAACAAGACCGATCTCGAAGCGCCCACCAAGACCTGGACCTACGAGGAAATCTGTAACATGGAATTCCGCACCATTTTAAATTCCGATTGCTATACCTTTGATGAAAGCACCGACACCTATACCGATCTGCGGGACAGCGATGCCGGCTTGAAATACCTGTATGACAACGGCTTGACCCTCAAGGTTTCGGGCATCATTCGTCCCAACGAGGATGCGGTATCCGCTATGCTGACCGGTTCCATCGGCTACACCGGTGCGTTGACCGAATATGTCATTGAAAATGCCAAGGATTCCGCGGCAATCAAGGCACAGCTGGAAGATCCCCATACCGACATTTTCACCGATCTGCCCTTCAAAGAAACCTCTGGCAATCTGTCCAACGAACAAAAAGAAGCAGAATTCCGTGCATATATCAACAACTTAAATGAGGCAGGAAAAGCCGCCGCTTATATCGGCATCATGAGTATCCCCTCTCAACAACAGCTGGATGCCGCTGTGGGGCAAGCTATGAACGGAATCACCCGCGAAAAAATGGAGGAAACCTTGCTTCAGGCATTGACTCAGCAAATGAGCATGAGCAAGAACGATGTGGAAACCTACCTCTCCTCCATGAGCGACGAGGATATGACCGACATGTTCACAGAGATGGTGACCGAGCGGGTCAAAATGCAATATGCCACACAGGTGCAGGCACAAATGGCGGCTATGAGTCCTCAGCAACTGTCCGCCGCTCTCACCATGGCGATGAAGACTTACACCACCGAGCAATGCGCGGTGTATTACGACGAGTTGTTGACCTTCTCCGAATCCACTTACGAGGATAATCTGGTGAAACTGGGATATCTGGACCTGGATGTTCCCGCCTCCATAAACCTGTATGCCTCTTCTTTCGAGGGCAAGGATGTCATTGAAGAAGCCATTTCCGCTTATAACGAGACGGTAGAGGAATTGTCCCAAATCACCTACACCGATTACGTAGGCATCATGATGTCCTCCATCACCACCATCATCAATGCTATCACCTATGTGCTGATTGCCTTTGTGGCGATCTCGTTAGTGGTGTCCTCTATCATGATCGGCGTAATCACCCTCATTTCCGTACAGGAGCGCACCAAAGAAATCGGTATTCTGCGCGCTATCGGCGCCTCTAAACGTGATGTTTCCAGTATGTTTAATGCGGAAACCGTGATCATTGGCTTTACCTCGGGTGTGTTGGGTGTCGGAATCACCTACCTGTTATGCATTCCCATCAACGCCATCCTCCACGCCCTCACCGGCATCACCGCCCTGAATGCCTATGTCCCGTGGGAGGCTGCTTTGATCTTAGTGGGCATCAGCGTGGTGCTCACCCTGTTCTCCGGCTTGATCCCCTCCCGCAGTGCCGCCAAAAAAGACCCTGTGGTCGCCCTGCGCACGGAGTAATTCAAATAAAAAGGAGCCTGTGCACACAGGCTCCTTTTTATTGATCGATACCGATGACTTTGGCTTTTTGTTCTTCAACGGTAAAATGCACATCCAACCCCGCAAAGCGCATGCTGTACACTCGTTCGGGATCGTCCTGATACGACGGGCGAGGATCCTGTGCCAAGCAGGCAATCAACGCCGCCCGCTTTTTCTCGGGCACCCGCTTTAGTAGCTCAGGTGGGAACTCCACCTCCAAATGCCGTTCCTCCGCCGCATCGACGAACCCGCCGGTAGCCTCAGGATGGCAATCCGCATAGGGCAAATAGGGCTTAATGTCGTAGATCGGCGTGCCGTTCAGCAGATCGGCACCACCTACCAGCAGCACCGTACCCTCTTGCTCTGTCTTTTCGAGGCCCAAGTAGCGCACGCAGGACAATCCGATGGGATTGGGGCGAAAGGGTGAACGGGTGGCAAACACGCCCATGCGCCGATTACCACCCAGCCGCGGCGGGCGTACCGTGGGTGACCATTCCTCCCGATGAGCCTTGGAAAAATCGAACAGCAGCCACAGATGAGAAAACCCCTCGATACCGCGCAAGGCATCGGGATTGCGGTATTCGGGCAAAAACACAATGCGTGCCGTCAGCTCCGGAACGCGACCGCTTTGCCGCGGAATACCGAATTTTTCGTCAAAATCCGTTTGAATATGCGCAATCGGGCGCATGGCAGCCGCCTCCTTTTCAATGGAAGATCAATCCTCGGCTTTCAGCACTTGGATCACTTCGCCGATGTATTGACGATGAAAATCATTTGCCTTATAATGGGAAAGGAGCGAGGGATCCACAAACAGCTCAGGCTTCATATCCTGCGCATACAGCTTGCGGCACACCAGGATCAGCCGTGCCTCGGCCACCGCCGGCACCCCGTCGGCGTCGTACACCGTCAGCCCCGAGGCAGCGAATTTATCTTCCTCACGGCCGGAATGGGTACCGCACCATTGCAGCGCCTCCCGATAATCCTCCGGTAGCACCGACAGCGAAAAGGTATCCGCCTGCTCCATAAATTCGTAGGTATACCGCTGCGGGCGCACGTAGGCGATGGCGATCGGTTTGTTCCAAAGGATCCCCAGTCCGCCCCAACTGGCGGTCATGGTATTGCACTGCTGCGGGGTCCCCGCGGTAATCAGCATCCAGTCTTTCCCGATGAGAGAAAACACATTGTCGTTCAGCGATTGAGGCGAAACACAAGCAAATTTCGACATAGTTTGTTACCCCTTTCTTACACGGTTATTGTAGCATATCCCCGCCCTGATGTAAACAAATTAAAAGACTGTTCATACACATTTTGCAAAATCTGTTACACTAAAAAACAGATAAGGAGGTCCCAATATGGAGGATGTTAAGATCTTGATCGCCGACGACGACAGCAACATTTGCGAGCTGCTGCGGTTATATCTCGGCAAAGAGGGATATGTTCCCATCATCGCTTCCAACGGCGAGGAAGCACTGGAGCGCTTTGAAAGCAACAAACCCGATCTGATTTTGTTGGATGTGATGATGCCCCGCTTGGACGGATGGCAGGTATGCCGCCGCATCCGCAAGGATTCCCAATGTCCCATCATCATGCTCACCGCCAAAGGCGAGCTGTTTGACAAGGTATTGGGTCTGGAATTAGGAGCAGATGACTATATCGTCAAGCCCTTTGAAGCCAAAGAGGTCATTGCCCGCATTAAGGCGGTATTGCGCCGTTGCGGCATCGGCGAAAAGAAAAAGTGCAAGGAAGTATCCTACGACAACCTGTACATCAATATGGAAAATTACGAGCTGCGGGTGTGCGGAAAACAGATCGATACGCCACCCAAGGAAATGGAACTGATCTACCATTTAGCAAGCAATCCCAATCGCGTATACACGCGGGATCAATTATTGGACGAGGTATGGGGCTTTGAATATTACGGCGACAGCCGCACCGTGGATGTGCATATCAAGCGCCTGCGGGAAAAGCTGGAGGGTGTATCCGAGCACTGGACGTTGAAAACAGTATGGGGCGTCGGCTATAAATTCGAGGTAAAGCAATCCGATGTCTAAAAGTGTATTTTTAAAGTATTTTTCCGTCATCGTCCTGATCATCGCGTTTATGTTCGTCATGCTGGCGGCGGCTCAGGCCTTCGTGGCAGGCAGATACTGGGTATCGGAAAAGCAACAATTGCTCACCGATAACGCCGAAACGATGGCGGGCTTTTTGTCCGACAGTGCCATACCGGGCCCCTCCGACACCTACTATCTTCCCGACTCTCTTACCTCTACCCTGCATCATCTCGCCAGCGTGGCAGGCGGCAGTGTGCTGGTAACCGATACAGATTACTGCATCCTCTTGTGTTCTGACGGCGAAGGCTGTCACCACATTGGTAAGTCACTGCCCGATATCGCCCGACCCGCTCTGCGTACCGGACATTTCTTTGCGGTCAGCCGTCTGGGCGGTCTGTACGATACCAATCAATATACGGTAGGCGTTCCCATGGCGAAAAACGACATCACCATGGGATATGTGCTGGTATCCTCCTCAGCAAGTGCTTTTCAACTGTACATTCAGGATAACCTGCGCATTTCCCTGTTGTCGGGATTGGCCGTTTTATTAGTCGTATTTGTCGTGCTGTATATCATCACCTACCGGTTTGTCCGCCCGCTGCGCCAGATGGCGGCTGCCACACAGCA
Source organism: Clostridia bacterium (assembly GCA_017504645.1). Lineage (GTDB taxonomy): Bacteria > Bacillota > Clostridia > Oscillospirales > Acutalibacteraceae > RGIG3009. The sequence continues at coordinate 9,916 of JAFVQV010000091.1, forward strand.
ATTCAGCCGCGGCGATTTTTCCTATCGCATTCGCGTTAAGGGGAAGGACGAGGTAGCGCAGCTTGCCAATGCCCTCAACGGCATGGCAGCCACCCTATCCTCCGAGGAGGAAATGCGGCGCAGCTTCGTAGCCAATGTGTCCCACGAGTTGAAAACCCCCATGACTACCATTGCCGGATTTATCGACGGCATTCTGGACGGTACCATTCCTCCTGAAAAGCACGCACACTACCTGCGCATCGTATCCGAGGAGGTCAAGCGACTGTCGCGGTTAGTGCACGCCATGCTTAACCTTTCCCGTATCGACAGCGGGCAATTAAAACTGCATCCCGTTAACTTCGATTTGACCGAAGCGGTTTGCACCTCCCTGCTCACCTTTGAACAGCAAATTGAGAAAAAAGGTTTACAGATCGAGGGACTGGACACCTGCGAGCCCAGGTTCGTCAGCGGCGACTACGATCTTTTGCAGCAGGTGGTGTATAATCTGCTGGAAAATGCCGTAAAGTTTACCAATGACGGCGGTACCATCGCCATACAAGTCCGTCACACCGCCGGTCGCACGCTATGCATCATCCGCAACACGGGTGACGGAATCCCCGCTTCAGAGCTACCGCACATCTTTGAGCGCTTTTACAAGAGCGACCGTTCCCGCGGCTTGGATAAAACGGGTACGGGATTGGGATTGTATTTAGTAAAAAGCATCGTTAATCTTCACGGCGGCGAAGTGACAGTTCGGTCTGTGGAGCAGGAATATTGTGAATTTTTGTTCTGGCTACCCGACAGCCGCTGATATTTTCACAAAAAAATTTGTATTTCTTCAAGAAAACGACACATTTGTCGGTTATAGTAATAAGCAAGGGAACCACTCCCTCCTCAACAGAAAGGCGTGATGACCATGGACGAATGGAATCGCTATCCCA
>JAFVQV010000092.1 GCA_017504645.1 Clostridia bacterium
CCCAAGCCTTTGGCGGTGGTGACAACATCGGGAGTGACACCGTATTGCTCATAAGCGTACAGGCTACCGGTCCGTCCGTTGCCCGTTTGCACCTCATCGACGATCAACAAAATGTCCTGTTTTTGGCAAAAATCTGCGGTTTTTTGCAAAAATTCCGTATCCAGCGGGTTGACGCCACCCTCGCCCTGCACACACTCCACCATGACGGCGGCGACCTTGTGCTCATTGACAGCGTTTGTCAGCGCCTCGAAGTCGTTTGCGGGCGTGTGGGCGAACCCTGCGGTCAAGGGTTGGAACAACTGATGAAAGTGATCCTGTCCCGTAGCCGCCAGAGTGGTGAGAGTGCGCCCGTGAAAGCTGTTAGTCAGCGTCAAAATGGTGCTGTACGCCTCTCCCTTATGCTCGGCAGCGTACTTGCGCGCCACCTTAATGGCGCACTCATTGGCTTCCGCGCCGGAGTTGCTGAAAAACACCTTGCTCATGCCGGTGCGCTCACACAGCATCTGCGCCAATTTGGCACAGGGCTCGGTGTAATACAGATTGGACATGTGCTGCACGCGGGACAGCTGCGCCGTCACCGCCTGCACCCACGCATCGTCGGCAATACCCAGCGCCGTCACGCCGATACCCGAACCCATGTCAATGTATTCCTTACCGTCGGTGCCGTATACCAGCGAGCCTTTGCCGTGAGAGATCTCCACGGGAAAGCGGTTGTAGGTATTGGCGACATACTGACGGTCGCGTTCCTGCCATGTACTCATACGGGATCACCTACCACCATGGTGCCGGCACCCTCGTCGGTCAGCAGTTCCATCAGAATGGAGTGCGGAATGCGCCCATCCATGATGGTGACATTTTTCACGCCGCGCTCAATGGCGGTGATACAGCAGTCCACCTTGGGGATCATGCCGCCGGAAATCACATTTTCCGCTTTCAGCTGTGCCGCCTCGGACACGCTGACCTCCGTAATGAGGGTGGACGGATCATCCTTATCCCGCAGGATACCCGCAATATCGGTCATCATGATCAGACGCTCCGCTTCCAGCGCACCTGCCAGATACGCCGCCGCGGTATCGCCGTTGATGTTATAGGTATTCCCCTCCCGATCGCTGGCGACCGTGGAGATGACGGGAATATAATTCTTTTCTAACAGGTCGGTGACGGGTTTGGTGCGAATCTTGGTGATCTCACCCACAAAACCCAGCCGTTCGTCCTTGATCTTGGCCTCGATGATGCCGCCGTCCATGCCGGACAGGCCCACCGCGTGGCCGCCTTTCATTTGTAGCAGGGTGACCAGCGATTTATTCACCTTACCCGCCAACACCATTTGTACGATGTCTACGGTCTCCTTATCGGTGACCCGCAGGCCGTCCACAAACTGTGCTTTCTTGCCCAGCTTCTCCATCAGCTCGCTGATCTCGGGACCGCCGCCGTGCACCAATACCACCTTGACACCGATGAGCCACAAAAGGGCAATATCCTCCATGACCTGCTGCTTGAGCTGTTCGTTGATCATGGCGTTGCCGCCGTATTTTACTACCACAATCTTGCCGGTATACTGCTTGATGTACGGCAGTGCCTGTGTCAGCACCTCCGCGCGCTGAGCATTTGTAAAATGGTTTTCCATACTTGTGTTCCTCCGCTATCAGGTACGGTAATCGCCGTTGATCTTCACGTAATCGTAGGTCAGGTCACAGCCCCATGCCGTAGCGCAGGCCTCGCCGTCTCCCACCGATACCAAAATTTCGATTTCCTTTTCCAGCAGGATCTCCTTGGCCAGTTCCTCGGAGAAATCCACACCGGCGCCATCCCGACACACAGCGATGGTGCCTTTGGCGCTGCGGAAGGACACGTCCACGCGGGAGACGTCCACCGCTGCGCCGCTGTAGCCGATGGCGCACAGCACACGACCCCAGTTGGCGTCTGCACCGAACATGGCGGCTTTCAGCAGGCTGGAGCAGATCACACTTTTGGCTACGGTTTTGGCAGTCGCCTCATCGGCGGCGCCCGTTACGTGACATTCCAACAACTTGGTAGCACCCTCACCGTCGCCCGCGATCATGCGGCACAGTTGCACCGTGACGGTGTTCAGCGCTTGCATAAACTGAGCGAAGTCCTCCCCCGCCTCGGTGATGGGCGTGTTGCCCGCCATGCCGTTTGCCAGCACGGTCACCATGTCGTTGGTGGAGGTGTCGCCGTCAACACTTACCATATTAAAGGTGGAGGCGATGTCGGTAGACAGCGCCTGCTGCAGCAAGGCGGGAGCAATGCACACATCGGTGGTGATGAACACCAGCATGGTGGCCATGTTGGGATGGATCATACCGCTGCCTTTGGCAATGCCGCCCATACGGCAGGTCACGCCGCCCAGTTCAAATTCCACCGCCACTTCCTTTTTGACCGTGTCAGTGGTCATGATGCCCTCGGCGGCAAATTCCCCGCCGTCACGCGACAGGCCCGCTGCCAATGCGGGGATGCCTGCGGCAATGGGAGCAATGTCCAAGGGCTGACCGATGACACCGGTGGAGGCCACCACCACATCGTCGCCGGAAATCCCCAACTGCTGTGCCAGCAGGTCACTCATTTGCTGAGCGATCTCAAGGCCGTTGGCGTTACAGGTGTTAGCGTTGCCGCTGTTGCAGATGACCGCCTGCGCCTTGCCGTCGGCAAGATGCTGTTTCGTCACCGTGAGAGGGGCGCCTTTCACCAAATTGGTGGTATACACCGCCGCCGCCGAGGCGGGAACCTCACTATAGATCAGGGACAAGTCCCGTTTGGTACGATTTTTACGGATACCGCAGTGAATGCCGTTGGCGGTAAAACCGGTTGCGGCGCACACGCCGCCGGAAATCAGTTTCATATGTTATCCCTCATACTTCCAGTCCTGTTGCCTCGTCTACGCCCAACAACAGGTTCATGTTTTGAATGGCGGCGCCGGAGGCGCCTTTGCCCAAGTTATCAAACCGCGCTACCAACAGCAGGCGCTCGGCGTTGCCGCAGACCGTGACCTGCATGTCGTCCCGTCCTGAGAATGCGGCGGCGGATAAAAAGCCGCTCTCGTCTGCCGTTTCGGCAAAGCGGACCAAGCCGTTTGCATAGTAGGTGCGGTACAATTCGGCAATGTCGGCCATCGTGCCCTTTACCTGATGAGCGAACAGCGGAACGGTGACTTCCATGCCGCTGTAAAACGGCGCCACGATGGGACAGAAAGCGGGAGCAGCGGTAAGGCCGCTGATCGCTGCCATTTCTTTCAAATGCTTGTGCTGCTGGGTCAGCCCGTACAGACGAGGGGCGTCCAGCAGCGGGTCACGGTCATCCGCCTCATACGCGGCGATCATAGCCTTTCCGCCGCCGGAATAGCCCGTCAGTGACGTGCAGGTCAGCCGGGTATCGGGGGCAAGAAGCCCCGCCTCTACCAGCGGCTGTACCAGCGCCACAAACCCGCTGGCGTGACAGCCGGGGTTGGCAATGCGGGTGGCCGTTTTCAGTCGCTCACGCCGTCCGCTCAGTTCGGGAAAGCCGTATTCCCAGTCAGGGGCGGTACGGTGTGCCGTGGAGGTGTCAATAATGCGCACCGCCGAGCCCTGTGCTAACGCCACCGCTTCCACCGCCGCCGCATCGGGCAGGCAAAGAAAGGCGATGTCCGCCGTATGCAAGGCTTCCTGCCGTGCGCCCGCGTCCTTGCGGCGGTCTTCCGACAGGGTGATCAGCTCAATATCCGCCCGCTGTGACAGGCGTTCGTGAATCCGCAGTCCCGTGGTACCGGCACTGCCGTCGATAAATACCTTTATCATGCCTGCAGCCTCTCTCTCACATAGGCGATCTGCGCATCCACCGATGCCACCGAGGTGCCGCCCTCGGAAATACGCGTTTCGGCGCAGGTTTTCAGATCAATATGGGTGTACAGGTCCTCCTCAAACAGGTCGCTGTACTGACGGTATACCTCCAGCGGCAGGGTCTCCAGCACCTTGTCGTCAGCAATGCACGCCGCCACGATCTGACCCGAGATCTTATATGCACTGCGGAAAGGCAGGCCCTTACGCACCAGATAGTCCGCCAGATCGGTAGCGTTGATAAACCCGCCCTGTGCGGCTTTCATCATCTGCTCCTCCCGCACGGTCATGGTGGCGATCATGCCGGTGAACACCGGTACGCACTGCTTCACCGTGTCGCAGGCGTCAAACACGCTTTCCTTATCTTCCTGCATATCCTTGTTATATGCCAGCGGCAGACCTTTCAAAGTGGTAAGCAACGCCATCAGATCGCCATACACCCGTCCCGTCTTACCGCGAACAAGCTCCGCCATATCGGGATTTTTCTTCTGCGGCATGATGGAGGAACCGGTAGTAAAGGCATCGGACAGTTCCACGAAACGGAACTCCCAGCTGGACCACAAAATGATCTCCTCCGAGAAGCGGGACAGGTGCATCATGAGCAGCGACAACGCACTCATGAGTTCCACACAAAAATCCCGATCGGACACACCATCCAGTGAGTTGAGGCAAATGTCATCAAAACCCAGTTGCTTAGCCTCAAAGCGGCGGTCGGTGCGGTAGTAGAGCTTGGAACAAGTGCAAAAATGCTATCAATTGTTCCTTTATTAAATGGTGGCGGATTATTTGAGACTGGTGCTGGCGGTAGCGCTCCTAAAATTGCTCAACAACTAATAGAAGAAAATCATCTTCGCTGGGATAG
>JAFVQV010000093.1 GCA_017504645.1 Clostridia bacterium
CCTCTTCCACGACTTTGGGAGGGCAGCAGAGCGGTACTACAAAAAGCACTGTGGGAAGCAGTACTGCTGACAAACCTGTTGCAACAGACACCACGACCTCCTTGGCTACTCAAAATACTCCTGTGGGAACGACTACAGCCTTTCCTAAAGAAACTGTTATCACAACGACCACGACTACCAAGGCAGGCACTACCTCAACCAATTTTGAAGTTTCACCAACTCGTGACGACGCCAACTGGCTACCGGATATTTGATGGCAAAAGGAGAGTTTGTAAATGAAAATCGAATATCAAACTCCTGAAGCAGAAGTGGTAACCCTTTTGAAAGACATCTGCACCCTGTCCAACGAGGTCGTTCGCGATCCGGATGATAATAATTGGCTGCCGGATGTATAACAAGCACAGTAGTTAAGCACTTGCACCTTAAAAATAAAAAAGAAACACACCACCGACTTAAAGAAAGAAGGTTTCGACATGACAAAAACGATGAAGACGCTGAAAAAGCAGAAACTCATTCGCAACGCCGGCATTGTCTTTTTAGCCATGCTGTTGATGATGGTTTCTTTACCGGTGTATACCGTAACCGGCGAGGCAGTACGCTATGTGTACTATGTTGCCGCCAATGGTACCGATACCAACGATGGCTTAAGCCCGGATACACCGTTTTCTTTTGAAAAAGCGAATACAGCCACCTTTTACGGTGGCGACAAGGTACTCTTCAAGCGGGGAGATACCTTCTACGGTTCCTTTGATCCGCTGATAAACAATGCCTCCGACACCTGTCGTGTGGAAGTAGGAGCTTACGGCGATGGTTCGCTCCCCGTACTGAGTAACGCTAAACTCCTTTCTTCTGCGTGGACGCAGGAAGGGGAATTTTATAAGTTTGATTTGACTGCGTCCGGTAACTATGCCGGTGCTGTTAGCGACGATACCAATGTGGCATTTCTGGAAGACAGCCAAGGGAATAAATACTATAGTTTAAAGCCCTCTGCGGCTGCTTGCACTGCCACATACGATTACTATTGCGATGAGACCGGCATTCACATGAAGACCGCCGTAGATCCTTATGCGGAGTTGGGAACGCTCACCGCGGCGATGGGCGGAACGGTCTTTTGTATGAGTCCGGGTATGAACATTCACGACCTGCACATCCAATACGGTGGCTATGGCATCGCTTGGTGTAGCCGAAGCCGTGTGCCGAGGCAGAATTGTGGGTATGTTAACATCTATGACTGCATCATCGAGGATATCGGAGGACATGAGCTGTCCCGCCAATCCGACGGTTCCATCGTTCGCGCCGGTAACGGTGTTGAATTGTATGATGCCGGTAGCCACGTAGTCATTGAAAATAATATTTTCCGTAACATTTACGATGTAGCGTTCTCGCCGCAGGGCGGACAAGTTGACGATCCCACCACGAGCAACAACGAGTCTGTTACTTCTCCCGGCGTGTGGCGCGATGTAAAGGTCAACAATAATATTTTTGCTTACAATACCCAAGCGCTGGAGGTCTGGGCGGCCTCTCAGGGCGCCGATACAGGCGTGCAAGGCTTGGAGTTTAAAAATAACCTGTGTATTGGTCAGGGTGAGGGCTGGGGATATGATGCTCGCCCCGAAAAATGGCAAGCCGGTGATATACTGGCATACGGATATCAGCCGGACACCTGGAACATGACGCTGGAGAACAACACATTCTTCCATTCTGTTTCCGGTATTTCCGTTCATACCATTTATGCCTACAGTGCCCAGAAGTATTTGGAGCAGGTAACCGTCAATAACAGCCATATATATCAGCCTGAGACCACGGATCTGGTGCTGTATACCACGGATACCGGAGGTACGGCGGCATATAACGGCTTGCGCTATACCTTCGCGCAGTGGCAAGCGAATGCCGGTAAGGATGCAACAGGTAGCTGGACGGCTATTGGTGATACGCTTGCCAATTACGCCGCACTGGAGCAGGCGGCGGCGACCTCCAACGATTTCGAGGCTATTGTGCAGGCGGCGAAGAACGCCGGCTTGACAGTGGCGGTGGAAAACCGCAACCTGATCGCTGACGCAGTAAGTGTGCAGCTGTACGAGATTCGGCACGACCTCAACTGGCAGGACATGGCTCCGGATTACAGCAATACTACCGAGATGCGCTTGTCCCACAGCCATTACGGTGAGCGCGGTGAATTTTTCGGCGCGTTGTGGCTGCCTGGCGGCACATCACGCGCTGATTTTGACGCGGCGGCGGCAGCGGCTCTGCATGACGGAGATACCGCAACCGATGCCGTAAAGGCCTATAAAAAGGAAGATCAAACTTCGTTAGTGGCGTATTATTTTGGTTTTGGCTCTTTGTATAACGGTCTTACGGATGTATCCTATACCGACACAGAGGGGAACGCCGTCACTTGGAAGAACTGGGCAAACAGTACTGATACCTCTGCGGATATGAAGGCTGCCAAGTACCGCAATGCGCTGATGTACGATTTGGGCAGTACTCACGACCTTTCCAAGATCACCATTTCCACCAGCGGACGCAAGATATACGGTTATTCGGTATATGCCGGTGAAACAAACGACGCTACCATACTCAGCAACTGCGTGGGTCGTGTGTTGGAAAGCAGCGGTACGCAGGGGGTAACGGTAGACCTGAACGGCATAGGCCGTTATGTGCTCATTGTATTTGATTATCTATATACCGACCCCGGCACAGCAGGGGATACCAAATGGCCCGAGGCCACACGAAGCACCACGTATACCGGCTTCGGAAACACGAATCTGGACGGTTCGGTCCCGCTGACGGAGATCGTGCTGGACGGCAATCCTTTAGAAATGAAGCAAAATTTGATTGCCGATGCTACGAGCGTACAATTATACGAGATCCGACACGACTTGAACTGGCAGAATACAGCTCCGAATTACAGTAGCACTACTGAATTCCGTTTGTCCCACGGCAAATACGGTGGCCGCGGAGAATTCTTCGGTCAGCTTTGGATCAACACCTCCGCTTATCCCCGCGCCGACTTCAACGCGGCAGCAGCGGAAGCCCTATACGATAGGGATACTGCGGTGGATGTGGTAAAAGCAATGAAGACCGCAAGCGGCACTTCGGTCTGTCAGTATTACTACGGCTTGGGCGGCGGTGCCACTTGGCAGGATGTAAGTTATACGAATGCGGATGGCAATGCGGTTACTTGGAAGAATTGGAACAACAGCACCGATTCTTCAACGGATATGAAGGCCGCCAAGTACCGAAATGCGTTGATGTACGATCTGGGAGTCTCTCATGATTTGTCTAAGATTACCATTTATGGTAGCGGACGCGCCATTTACGGGTATTCGGTATACGCCGGTGAGACGGCGGATAAAACTATCCTGAACAATCGCATCGGCCGTGTATTGCAAAGCAGCGGTACGCAGGGGGTAACAGTAGACCTGAACGGCATAGGCCGTTATGTGCTCATTGTATTCGATTATCTGTATACCGATCCCGGAACGGTTGGGGACACCAAATGGCCGGAAACGACGCGGAGTACCGTGTACAGCGGTTTCGGCAACAACAATCTGGATGGTTCTGTTCCTTTGACCGAGATTGTTCTGGAGGGTGAAGAAGCCGAGATCCGATCCGACTTAGTCGCGAACGCTACCGATGTGAAGCTGTATCGCGTAAAGCACGATCTAAATTGGAATGAGACCGCACCGGATTACAGCGGCACTACCGAATTTGGATTGGGTGGCTACAATGGTGATACCAGCGGCAAGTTCTTTTCCGGTATTACGGATGAGGTGCAGGCAAACTGGGTGGCTGCTCTCCACGACGGCGATAAGTCTACCACTCCTTATAAAACCGCGGCCAACTATGCATATTACCGTGGAATCGGCGGCGTGGCGACGAACTCCTCTGTGACGAATACCAAGACAGAATATGCACTTATCAGCCAGTATCGTTATGGGTTGATGTACGATTTGGGGAGCACTTACGATCTTTCAAAGATCACGCTGTCCTTTGGCAGCGACAGGCGCCCGGTTTACGGTTATTCCGTGTATGCGGGTGCGACAGCGGATAAAAATATTCTCAACAATTGTATCGGTCGCGGCGGTGTTTCGGTGGCCGCTACTCTTACCGCGCAGATGGATACCTCTGCTACTCTTAACGGTACCGGTCGCTATGTACTCATCATGTTTGATTTTATGCACACCGATCCCGGAAACAAAAACGATACCTTGTGGGGCGATGCCGTCACACAGAGCACGACTGTTTCCGGTTATGCAAATCCTAATTGTAACGGTAGTATTGCTGTTACGGAAATCGTGTTGGAAGGCTGTTTGAACTGATAGCGGTCGACCATGCCAATAGCGCCCTTTCGCGGTGTGCTTTGATGGTCGTTCGTAGTTCGACGTACCTTTTCCATATAAAAAACCGCCATCAGGGCACACAGAAAGGGTTTTTCAAATGACAAACGCAATGAAACATATCCGAACCGTCGGCATCGTATCTCTTGCGATACTGCTGATGCTGGTTTGTCTGCCGACGTATACCTTGCAGACTGCGGCTGCGGGCAAGGTGTATTATGTTGCTGCAGATGGCAGCGATTCCAACGATGGCTTGAGCCAGGATAGCCCGCTTTCCTTCTCCAAAGCCAACTCCACGATCTTTTTTGGCGGTGACAAGGTGCTGTTTAAGCGGGGCGATACCTTCTACGGCCAGTTTGACCCGATTGTTTACAGCACTACCAATACCAGCCGTGTCGAGGTTGGAGCTTATGGTACCGGTGCGAAGCCGATCCTCAGCAATGCGAAGGTCATTCGCTCTGCATGGCAAAAAGCGGGGGCATTTTACCGCTTTAATCTGTCTGCTGACGGCAATTACGATGGCGTGAAAAACGATGCCGTTCAGGTCGGTTTTATGGTCGATGCCAAGGGGAATAAGTATTATAAACTGAAGGCATCTGCAGCTGATTGTACCTCGCAGTATGATTTTTACTGCGATGAAAATCAAAAGTGTATTTATGTTAAGACAGATAAAGATCCGTATGCAGCGTTAGGTGAACTGACACTGGCAATGGACGGCCCCGGCGACAAGGGTGGTACGATCGTCTTTATGAGCCCCGGCATGAACATCCATGACCTGCACCTGAAAAACGGCGGCGGGCACGGCATGTCCTGGACCGGAAAAGTGAAAAGAGCTACTTGTAAATTTGTAAAGGTGTACGATTGTGTTATCGAAGATGTGGGCGGTGCAGAGCTCGATCGCAGTGGCGGTGACATTATTCGTTACGGTAACGGTATCGAATTGTACGGAGCGGGTGACAGCGTTACCATCGAAAACAACATTTTCCGTAACGCCTACGATGTGGCATTCACCTGTCAGGGCGACAGCCCGGGTGTGTGGCGTAATGTTACCGTGCAAAACAATATTTTTGCCTATAACACGCAAAGCCTGGAGATCTGGTGCGGTAACAGCAGTCAGGGCGCCGGCATTCAGTCCCTGTATTTTAGAAATAATCTGTGTATCAATCAGGGCATGGGCTGGGGCTACGATGCCCGCCCGGAAAAATGGCAAGCCACCGATGTACTGGCATACGGATACACACCTTCTACTTGGCGCATGTATGTGGAAAATAACACATTCTATCATCCCACCAATATCGCAGTCTATTGTATCCACGGTGTCAGTATGGATCCTTTTATCAAAGGCGTGACCATCGATAAAAATAATTTTTATCAGCTCAACGCCAATTCTCTTACGCTGCATACTACCGATTCCGGTACGGCTCAGTACAAAGGGCGCGATGACAATTTCGAAACCTGGAAATCCACATTTAATAAAGACGCCGGCAGTTCTTGGACGGCAATCGGTGCCAACCGTGCCAAATATACCAACATGGAAAAGCTGGCGTTGGCCTCTACTGATTTTGATACCATTGCCCAAGCAGCAAAGGATGCCGGTGTGCAAATGTCGCTGACCTTTAGCAAGCCTACTGCTACGAAAAAGACAACAACTACGACTAAGACCAAGGCCACGACCACCAACGCTGCCACTACTGGCCAGGGTACGGTGACCACCACTACTGTGCCGTCCGGTAACACGACGGGTACTACCGCGGATGCGCAAGTGACCGAGGGCGATGCCGCCACTACCACAGTATCCAATCAGCAGACACAGGGCAATCCCACCGATGCAAATCTACTGCCGGTGCTGATCGGTATCGGCGCCGCGGTCGCGATCGCTGCGGGTGTGGTTGTGACGATTCTTATTCTCAAAAAGCGCAAAAATACGGCAAAATAAAGGAAAACACTATGAAACATGTTCGCGCAGTCGGCGCCGCGGTTATCGCGGCGCTGCTGACACTGCTTTCCTTTCCTGTGTATACGGTTTCCGCCACAGGTGCAGTCTACTATGTAGCAGCGGATGGATCGGATGCCAACACGGGACTCAGTTCGGAACAGCCGATATCCTTTTATAAGGCAAACAATATTACCCTCAACAGCGGGGACAAGATGCTGTTTAAACGGGGCGACACCTTTTACGGTATCTTTGAACCGCTGGCAAAGGGGACAAATGTTAATCGTGTTGAGATCGGCGCCTACGGCACCGGGGCCAAACCGATATTCAGTAACGCTAAGATCATTGGTTGCGCGTGGACTAAGGCAGGAGCCTTCTATAAATTCGATTTATCCAAGAACGGAAACTATACCGGAGCAAAGAACGACGATTGGAATGTTGGATTTTTAGAGGATTCTAACGGCAAAAAATACTATAGCCTAAAAGCATCGGCTGCCGACTGTATTGCCCAATACGATTATTATTGCAGTGAAGATGAAAAAGCCATCTACATAAAAACGGCGGTCGATCCGTATCGGGAACTGGGTCCACTCACTTTGGCAATGTCCGGCGCAGTAGTAAAAATGAGTCCCGGTATGAATATTCACGATCTGCATATCCGCTATGGCGGATATGGCATGTGCTGGGGCAACCGCAGTCGCGTGCCGCGAGATACCTGCAAGGATGTGCGGGTTTATGATTGTGTGATCGAAGATATCGGAGGATGTGAACTTTACCGTCAGGATGACGGTTCTATCGTTCGCGCCGGCAACGGTATTGAGTTATACGATGCCGGCAGCAATGTAACCATTGAGAACAACATTTTCCGCAATATCTACGATGTAGCCTTCACGGTTCAAGGCGGTCGAGAGGATGACCCCAACACATCCGGAAACGAGGAAAAAATATCTCCCGGTATTTGGAAAAATGTGATTGTGCAGAATAACATTTTTGCTTACAATACGCAGGCGTTGGAGATCTGGTGCTCTTCCAAGGATGCGGGTGACGGTGTACAGGGGTTAGATTTTAAAAATAACCTTTGCATCAAGCAGGGAGAGGGCTGGGGAACGTTGGCCCGTCCCGAAAAACAGCAGGCTACCGATGTATTGGTATATGGTTACTCCCCTCCTACATGGGACATGTCTGTGACGAATAATACCCTCTACCATTCCACGTATGAGGCTACCCTCTATTTTATCCATACCATCAGTATCGAGACCTTTTTGGCGGGGGTAAAAGCAGATCACAACCATATTTACCAAAGGAATTATAACACGCACGCCCTTAGGACTACGGCATCCGGCATCGGTGAGTTTCGGAATATCCAAATCAATTTTTCCGCTTGGCAGGAAAAGGCTAACAAGGATCTCAACAGTACCTGGACGATCATCGGTGGTAAACTCGATCAATGTGCCGCGATGGAAAAGCTGGCACTTACTTCGATTGATTTTGACGCCATTGCTCAAGCGGCTTACGATGCCGGTTTAACGGTAACATTGACCTTTCATAAAAATACGGTTGCCGATAAAAAAACCACAGCCAAAAGCACCACAACCTCTGCCAAAACTGTTACGGTGGGTTCAACCGTGCCAAGTGATGAGGCCGAGGTGAAGCCAACCGATATATCCGTTGACGGAATCACGATGGAAACCACGACAGAAACCACGGTGGCTACACAGAGTGCCTCAAATGCAATTACAACTGTCTCGTCGTTACCCGAACACCTCGCCCAAGCCGAACCCACAGATGCAGATTTGATGTGGTGGCTTATTGGCATCGGCACAATTGTTTTGATTGTAGGTGTGTTAATAGCCGTAATTGTTCTGAAAAAGTGCAAAAACGGTGTGGTAAGCAAATAATACCCACCGATGAATTTCCTTAAAAAGGAGAAGAGAAACATGAGCAAAAAACCGTTACTGAGCGAAATGACCCTGCGTGAAAAAATCGGACAAACCGCCTTGGGACGTCCCTCCTGCAAAGGGTATTTGGATCTGGAGCATTATCCCTACGGCGGCTTGTGGTCGCTGGGCAATTTGGATCAGAATGTCATGAATATGGCCGACCGTTCCACCGGCAAGCAAGTCACTACACTCAAGCAGTGGGGAGAGTTCATTGCCGAAATAAACAAAAATACCAAATATCCCATTTTGCAGGCCATGGATTGCACTGCCGGTATTCGCGGCTGTTTCAGCGAGACCGAGCATATTATCGACTGCTGTGCATTGGGTGCCACCGCATCGGAAGAACTGTCCTATGAAGCAGGTATGCTGCGCGCACGCCTGATCCGCAGTGTAGGCAGCCGCTGGATCTGGTGCCCCGAGATCGACCGTGCTGCCCGCCGTGACGCACTCATGCTGGGTCGCCAGTATTCCGATGATCCCGAATTGGTACTAAAAATGTCCATTGCAGAAATGAAAGGTACCCACGCTGCCGGTGTAGCGTCCACCGTTAAGCATTTCCCCGGTATGGATAGAATTGAGTACCGCGATCCTCATGTTTCTGAAAATATGATCTTCCTCTCCTATGAGAAATGGAAAAAGGAACAGGGCTACATGTTCCAAAGAATGTTCGACGAGGGCATGGACACCGTCATGATTGCCCACCGTGCTTTCCCGGCATACGATCCCACTCGTTACAACGACCGGTATTTGCCAGCATCCGTCTCTCACCGCATCGTCACCGATCTGCTGAAGGGGGAGATGGGCTTTAAGGGCGTTGCCATCACCGACGGTATCGAAATGCGTAGTTTAGTTACCATGTTTGACGGTGATATGAACCGCGTGTATGTCGAGGCGATCAAGGCCGGTAACGACATGGTGCTGGGTGTTCGCGACAATTACTTCGATGCCATCGAGCAAGCGGTGCTCAGCGGTGAGATTCCCGAGTCCCGTATCGACGACGCCTGCCAGCGCGTGCTGGATCTCAAGGAAAAATATGGCCTGTTTGACGATGATTACACCCCCATCAACGAGGATGTAGAGGTCATCAACGCCGACCTGCGCGCCTTTAATGAAAAAGTAGCGAAAAAGGCACTGTCGTTGGTATGTAACAAGCGCGGCCTGCTGCCGCTGAAAGCGGACAATATCAAGCATGTCACCATCATTTATTCCGGTCACGATGAGACCGGCTCCGGCGGCGTGTATGACAGTTTGGAGACCATGAAACAGGCGTTTGAGAAACGTGGCGCCACGGTATTGCTTCGCCGCGCATTGGAGGATCGCTTGGGCGATACCTCCGAGATCGACGAACTTGCCGCCAACACTGACCTGCTGGTATATGCCGGTTATCTCATGCGCTATGCTCCTGAAGGGGCTAACAGTTTCTTTGATAAGGAAGTCATGACCTTCCACTATGCCCTGTGTGCCGGTGCGGAGAAATCCGTAGGCATCGGCTTAGGCTCTCCCTATATGTATTACGATTTCTACAGTGCGTTCCCCACTTTCATCAACGCCTATAACCCTTATCCCGAAACGCAGGAAGCGGTTGTGGCGGCGATGTATGGCGAGATCCCGTTTGAGGGAGGCGAGCCTTTCGGTCTCATTCCCGAAGAGGTCGTCAACGCTATGGCGGAGCACGGCGCGACTCTGTAATTTTTCTGTGGGGTGAAACTATGAGCAGAGATATCAAGGCCTATCGCTACGATACACAAAAAAGCCGTGTTTATACCGGTACGGCGGCGGAGGATGTATTCCGCTTGCCGGAAAATGCTAAAGGCTACCGTGCGTATATTGATGCACTGTATGACGCGGCAAGCACCCTGTCACCCGCGGCGGCGGTAGAGGGAGCCGATACGGTGGCGGCGGCTATGCGCCGTGATGTGATCGAGGCCCCCGATACCATTTGTGCCACGGGAAAAACCTACTACATTTCCAATCACGGCGACGACAACAACGATGGCCTGTCTCCTGAAACGGCGTGGGCAACCGCTGACAAGCTGTGCGCCATGTCCGATCAGCTGAAAGAGGGGGATGCCGTCCTGTTTGAGCGGGGCGGCGAATGGCGTAAGCATAACGAGTGGGAGGTCATGGGGGCACTGGAAAACATGTTTCAGGTACCTCTGTGGCTCTTTCCTGCGGTAAAAGGTGTCAGCTACGGTGCCTACGGCTCAGGTCCCAAGCCGATCCTCAACGGTTCGGCACATAACTATGCAGATTCCACCTTGTGGGAGAAGACCGAGTACGCCGACGTGTACCGCTGCACGGAACCGTTTTGGAATGTGGGTATTGTGGCTTTGGATCACAGCGGAAAACTGGGCAAATACGATGAAATGTTGGCAGTCAAAGAAATGGTGGATCATCGGCATTTCAAGGGCGTGTCCGACCTGCGATTCGATTGCAGCTACTATCTCGATGTGGATACCAAGGCGTTGTATTTCTGCTCTCATAAAGGCAACCCCGGCGAGCGCTTTCGTTCCATCGAAATCGGTGGTCGTTTTGAACTGATCCGTAACCGCAGCGCCGCTCTGATCGATAACTTCCACTTCCGTTTTGGTGGTTACGGCATCTGTGGTGGCCCCTACGCCAATGTAAAAAACTGTATTTTCAGTTATTTAGGCGGCTGTCAGTTGCAGGCAGAAACGGGAAAATTCGTAGTATGCGGCAACGCGTTGGAAATTTACGGCGATTGCGACGGTATGTACATGGAAAATTGCTGGATGTACCAGATCTGCGATACCGGCTTCACCCACCAGCAATGGCAGGAAAAGGGGAAGTGTATTCAAAAGAACATCGCTTGCCTCGGCAATGTGATGGAATATTGTTATTGGTCAGTGGAGTTCAATAATCCCGCTTCCATAGATGGCACGGAACGGTATATGGAAAATTACACGCACGCCTATAACCTCTTGCGCATGGGTGGCTACGGCTTCGGTGGCGTGAATATGGACCGCAGCGAAAACGGTACCCTGTATAACTGCTTCGGCACCGGTAAGACCATCAACGGCGTATGCGAAAAGAACATCTTGAACCGCAGTGCCGGTCCGTTGTACCGTATGCGGCTGGAGGGCGACCACGCCATTCAGTATCGGGACAATATCAACATACAGGACGAAGGGAAAAAGCTGGCGTTTATCTACGACGGCGATTATCCCTATGATGAAACAGCGGAAGAACGTATGGATACCTCCACCATTCACAGCGGAGGCTTATACATTTATTTGGAGTGATAAACGATGAGAACTATGAAATGTGCTCTGGTGGGGATGATGGCAATGGCCATGATTGCCGCAATGGGCTGTAATAGCACTTCTGTACCTCCCGCCGACACCACGACTACCTCCGGTGAAACAACCACTACGATATCCACTACTAGCACAACCGACGGGGAAGGAGATTCCACCTTGAACACGACAACGATAAAGACACCCCAAACCACCGCGGTAACAACTGCTGCCACAACCGTTCCCA
>JAFVQV010000094.1 GCA_017504645.1 Clostridia bacterium
AATGTTCCCAAAATGAAAGAAGAACTGTCAAACATCCCCGTCACCTATGCCACCGATGGTATGGAAATTATTTTGTAAGCAAAAAGGACCTGCTTCACAGCAGGTCCTTCTCATTTTAATCATCCGAAAATTTAGCAAGGTACAGCAGCCCCAGCAAACCACCGACAAATAACACAGCAGATACCAGCAAAGTCAGTACCCAATGCCACCAAACCGAGCCGAGAGCTGCAAAACCGGGGATAATGTACTCCGCGAAAATATCACCTAATGAGCCGATCACAAAGCCAATGATAACACAATAGGTCGGACGTGTAAAACGATTCATGGCCCATTCCAACGGCTTTGTAATGGCGAAAATGCCGACCAGCAGGGAGATGCCGATAATTGCCAAGGCCGGAAGCGGCATGGACAAAATACTGGTGATACCCAAAATAATCAGCATATGTGAGGTGCTGATGCCCGGTAAAATCAGGGCAATCGAGACCACCAAGCCCGTTACGATCCACAGCAGAACGTTTGCCAAGGTGATGCTGCCCGTTGTGGCTACCAACGAAGTTACGTCAGCGCCTATCACGCCAAGCAATTTCAGAATATCCAAGATATTCGCCACACCGAGCACGATCGCCACGCCAAACACGCCCCATAACAGCGAGGTGAAGCAGAAAGAAGCGGTCACCTTCTCCGGCTTGATCTTTTTCAGCAATGTCGGGATGCCACCAATGACCGCACCGAAAAACAAGCAAGACACCGGTATGGGAAAAATATCCAGCAGACGTCCAATGACCTCATACAGCGCAACCAAGCCGATTGCCGAGCCGATACCGAATTTAATTAAAAAGCCGGCATTTTCCTTAAAATTCTTACGCAATCCGTTAATGGCAGCCAGAAGCTTATCGTAAATCCCCAGCACGATTGCCATGGTACCGCCGCTTACCCCCGGGACCGCCATGGACGAACCGATAATGAAGCCTTTGATGGTCACCATAAACCGTTTAAAAAATGCTTTCACCTGACACGATCTCCTTCACTTATAATACGCTTATCCATTGTACAACAGAAAATGCGAATTGTCATCTAAATATTGAAAAAACTCTAAAAAAGAGATATACTGAAACAAAATAGTATGCTGGAGAGTTGTATATGGATAAGAAACAAGAGTTTATTGACCTTTACAAAACCTATATCACCCGTGAAGGGGCCGACAAATTTTTGGAATACCTCTGCTCCCCCGCCTGCGACTTTTTCACGGCGCCTGCCAGTACCCGATTTCACGGCGCCTACGAGGGCGGATTGGCTGAGCACTGCATTAACGTGTACAATTGCCTGAACAGCTATTTGCAGCGCGCTGACAAGGAGTTTGGCCTTACCTACAGTGCAGAAAGCATCGCATTGGTTTCTTTACTTCACGATGTGTGCAAGATCAACTGCTACAAGCCGGGTTTTCGCAATGTCAAGGACGACAACGGTGTGTGGCACAAGGTTCCCACCTATGAATTTGACGATCAGCTTCCCTACGGTCACGGTGAAAAATCGGTGTATATCCTGTCCGGTTACATGCGATTGACCCGCGAGGAAGCCTTTGCGATCCGTTATCACATGGGTTTTTCCGGCACGGAAGACAGCCGCAATGTGGGCAATGCTTTTGAAATGTTTCCCTTGGCCTTTGCCTTATCGGTCGCCGACATGGAGGCCACCTTCCTGGTGGAGGGGAAACAAAAATCATGACGCAAAAACAGGTGCAAAGCGTGCCAAAGGGACGTTGTCCCCTCTCGCGCAAATGCGGCGGTTGTCAGTTACAAAACATGGAGTATGAACGGCAACTGAAATATAAGCAGGAAAAAGTGATTTCGCTGCTGGGGAAATTCTGCCGCGTTTCCCCCATCGTCGGTATGAAAGATCCGTATCACTACCGAAACAAAGTTCAGGCTGCTTTCGGCTTGACCCGCGGCCGTCAAGTCATTTCCGGCGTTTATCAATCCAGCACCCACAAGATCGTAAACGTGGATTCCTGTCAGATCGAGCATCCCGCCGCAGACCGTATCGTGGTAACCATCCGCCGTTTGTTGCCGCAGTTTGGCATTCTACCCTACAACGAGGACAGCCGTCAAGGGTTTTTGCGGCATGTTCTGGTACGTCGGGGGCATCACAGCGGGCAGATTATGGTGGTACTGATCGGCGCCAACCCTATCTTCCCCACCAAAAAGCGCTTCACGCAGGAGCTACTCCGTCTGCACCCAGAGATCACCACTTTGGTTTTGAACATCAACAGCAAGAGTACCAGCATGCTGTTGGGCGACCGCGAAGAGGTGCTGTACGGCAACGGCTATATCGAGGATACCCTGTGCGATTGCGTATTTCGCATTTCGCCCCGTTCCTTTTATCAGATCAATTCGGTGCAAACCGAAAAATTATACAGTAAAGCGATCGAACTTGCCGGCCTTACCGGTAAAGAACGCGTGCTGGACGCCTATTGCGGGATCGGCACCATCGGGCTGATCGCCGCACCCAAAGCCGCACAGGTGGTGGGCGTAGAAGTAAACGGAGATGCGGTGCGGGATGCCAAGGTGAATGCGGCTTGTAATAACATTCGCAATGCGCACTTTATCAAGGCGGATGCCGGTGAATACATGGTGGAGTTGGCACAAAGCGGCGAAGCGGTGGATGTGGTTTTTATGGATCCACCCCGCGCCGGCAGCGATCTCCCTTTTTTAAATTCCGTACTGGCTTTGTCACCTCAGCGCATCGTGTATATCTCCTGCAACCCCGAAACGCAGGCGCGGGATCTCCGCACATTGGTTAAGGGCGGGTATAAGGTTACCTATCTCCAGCCTTTTGACATGTTCCCACACACGGCACACATCGAATCTTTGGTTTGCCTTGTAAAAAAGTAAAATGATAGTGGGTGAATACCATATGACGAGTAACCATGAGTACGATATCGCGGTTTGCGGCGGCGGCTTTGCGGGAATTTCAGCAGCATTGGCGGCTGCCAGAGAAGGAAAAAAGGTTATTCTTTTTGAAAAAGAGTATGTGCTCGGTGGTTTGGGAACGGCAGGGCTGATCACCATCTACCTTCCCCTTTGCGACGGCTACGGACACCAAGTGTCCTTCGGCATTGCCGAGGAATTATTAAAGCTTTCCGTTACCTACGGTGCAGAGGACAGTTATCCTGAGAATTGGCTGGACAGCAAAGGTACGCGAACTGAAAAAGATAAGCGGTATATGGTACAATACAATGCCCAGTTGTTTGCTATCCTTGCGGAAAAATTACTGATACAGAACGGTGTCGATATCCTTTACGGAAGCTATGTAGTGGCCACCGAAACAGAGGGACAACGAATTCGATGCCTTTATGTCGAAAACAAATCCGGCAGAACGGCATATCACATCCACACGGTAGTTGACGCCACGGGTGATTGCGATATCGCACACTTCGCAGGTGCTCCCACCGAAACATTCAAGCAAGGAAATGTGCTTGCGGCATGGTATTATTATACCGACGAGAACGGCTACCAGCTCCAGCCGGTAGGGGCTTCCGATATTCCCGATGAGGAGCGTACCGGAAACGAGCCAAAGCCTTTGATCAATCGCCGTTTTACCGGACTTGACGGCACAGAGATCTCCGAAATGGTGCGCCTTTCCCACCAAGCAACACTAGATGATTGGCTCAAGAAGCGTCAAGCCCATAAAGACCTTGCCATTTCTACTATCGCGACCATACCGCAGATCCGCATGACTAGGAAGCTTGTGGGTGAATACGAGCTTTCCCATATGGAGGAGCATACGTATTTTGAAGATTCCGTCGGTATGGTTTCCAATTGGAAAAGGCGTGGGCCTATATACGAGGTACCCTTTCGCACTCTTTACAATAACCGCATAA